>NZ_JQKQ01000010.1:0-233292 GCF_000746135.1 Bacillus sp. UNC322MFChir4.1 | reverse complement strand
CGGCACTGCATTGCGACCGTTATCGAGACAATATTTATTCTTTAATTCCTCTAACACAAAAGAAAAATCAACCATTTCATTAAATTGACGAAGCATATTATCTTTTGGCACGACGATATCGTAAATCGCCATGAATGGGCTAAGGTTAAGAGGTTGTTGTTTTGAAATCATCCGAGACACCACCTAGAGTTAGTACAACCATTATACATAAAAAAAGTGAAAGCTTCCTCGATTTCATCGGGGAAGCTTTCACTTTTTGAACTATGAGGACTTTTTCAGTGGCCTCATCATATAAGCTGAGACCTTTTTTTATCCCGTAAAAGCGCAATTGATTCAATTAACCATCAGCAGGGGATAAAGACTCCCCGCTGATAGAAGTTTCATTTTATGCTACAGGTAATACATAAAATAAAACGCAGAAAAACATCATTGTGCTTCCGCCTAATACAAAGAGATGCCAAATTGCATGGTTAAATGGGAGCTTCTCCCATAGGAAGAAGATAGCACCGACAGAGTATAAAATCCCGCCAATTAATAATAATGAGAAGCCGCTACCAGTTAAGTTTTCATATAGTGGTTTAATAGCAACGATAATGAGCCAGCCCATCAGAATGTAAAATAAAGTAGATAGTTTAATAAAACGACGTACAAAAAATATTTTAAAAATGATTCCTGCTATTGCAAGTGTCCAAATAATCGCAAGTAATGTCCAGCCAAGTGGCCCGCGTAGTGTAACGAGTAAAAACGGTGTATATGTGCCGGCGATTAACAAATAGATGGCAGAGTGATCTAAAATAGTGAATAATTTTTCCACTTTTGGATGATGGATGCTATGTAATAGTGTTGAACATAAATATAGTAAAAACATGCTCACGCCATATACAGTAAATCCTACAATTGCTGATGCAGTTCCATGTTTTGATGCATGAATAATTAAAATAATTAATGCAGGGATACTTAAAATGGCACCGATGCCATGTGTAATTGCATTAGCGATTTCTTCTTTAACAAATTGAGTCATTCGAGTTATTTTTTGAGTCATGTTTCGACTCCTTTCTCACATAGTAAAATGAAGAATATAGTTTCTTTCACAATATCATATACAAATGGAATAGGAAATGAAAATTGTATAAAGGATTTATTTTCTAATTTTTTTGACAAAAGACAACGGATACATTGACGTTTACAGACTTTTTTGACAAAATAAAATTAATTGAGAATAAGGGGGAAGTATCATGCCAAATATTGGGTTTCCAGGATTGATTTTAATTTTAATTTTAGCATTAATTATTTTTGGGCCAAAAAAATTACCGGAAATTGGACGAGCGTTTGGAGAAACCTTAAAAGAATTTAAAAAATCCGCCAAAGGTTTGCATGATGATATAGATGAAAAAAAATGAATTTTGTATCAGTAGGGAGGAGTTCCTGCTTATTATCAGTTGAATCAAACGGATACCTACGTCCGTTTGTGAAGGAAAAAAGATGTAAGACGAGCTTGCATCTTTTTTCCAGTGAACAAGGAAATGGGTGAGAATATGAACGATCATGAAATGAGCATAGTAGATCATCTTGGTGAGTTGCGAAAGCGACTTATTATTACAGCATTGGCATTTTTATTTTTCCTTATTATGGGTTTTTCTTTTACGAAAGAGATTTATAGTTTTATTGTGAAAGATTTACATATGAAATTAACAGTTCTTGGACCGAGCGATATTTTATGGATTTATTTTGTAATTGCGGCTGTGTTTTCAATCGTATGCACTATTCCAATCGCTGCCTTGCAGCTTTGGTTATTTGTCAAGCCAGCATTACTTCCACATGAGCAGAAAATGACGCTTTTATACGTACCAGGACTATTTATATTATTTATTGGTGGACTATGTTTTGGATATTTTATTATTCTACCATTTGTACTAAAGTTTTTGGTTAGTCTTGGTGATGAAATGTTTCAAACAATGTTTACAACAGAGAAGTATTTTTCCTTTGTTATGAACATGACAGTACCATTTGCTGTGATTTTTGAATTACCTGTTGTAACTATGTTCTTAACGAGCATTGGAATTTTAAATCCAGTAGCATTACAAAAGATTAGACGGTATGCGTACTTTATATTAATTGTAATTGCGGTATGTATTACACCACCTGATTTTATTTCAGATTTTTCTGTAGCAATCCCGTTATTAGTTATTTATGAATTAAGTATTACAATGTCAAAAATTGTTTATAAAAGAAAAATAAAGCGAGAATTGCAATCTTCATCGAAAAGTGCCTCTTTATGACAGGCACTTTTTTTATTTCTTTGTTATACTATTGGTGTAAGCGTATACAATATGAAAAAGAAAAAAATTAATGCTTCTCCAAAATTTAGACAAACTTTTTGTCTTTGTCGGTTTATACTAAAATTATAAATCCAAAAAAAAAGAGGATTGATATCGTGATTATGAAGAGTTTTTATTTTACTCATCCAACAGGAAAGTGCGTAAAGGTGGTTGAAATTCCAGTACTACAAACACAGCATCCATTAGCGTTTCAAATTCAGTCGCGTCTTCAGCTCTTTATTTCTAAAATTCAAAAACAAAAACAACCAAGGTTTTCGTACTCATTTCGAGAATATTTGCAAGGTTGCTTGCAATGGAATGATTATTCAAATGTATATGAAATAAATACGTTAGAAAAAAATGCATAGGAAAAAATCGCGGCAGAGCAAAGGTGCTCTGCTGCTTTCTTTTTAGATATAAAAAATAAGAATTTCATGGGAAAATTACCTTAAACTGTTGAAAGCAGTGGGAATACTAGTATAATAACAGGGAGAGCGTAGTGGAAAGGGAAGAAATCAAACATGCAAAAAATTAAAATTGTCACAGATTCAACGGCGGATTTTTCACAAGATGTGATTGAGAAATACGATATTCATGTTATCCCATTATCAATTTCTGTGAACGGACAAACTTATTTAGATCGTATAGACTTACAACCAGATAAGTTTATTGAAGAAATGGAAAAGGCAGAAGAGCTACCAAAAACATCTCAACCAGCAGTTGGTTCATTTGTAGAATTGTATGATCGTTTAGGAGAGGACGGTAGCCAAGTTCTTTCGATTCATTTAACAAATGGACTAAGTGGTTCAGTTGCAACAGCAGGTACTGCAGCAACAATGACAAATACAAAAGTAACTGTAGTAGATTCTTTATTCACTACTCATGCTTTAGGATATCAAGTGATTGAGGCAGCGAAAATGGCGCAAGCAGGACGTTCTTTAGAAGATATTTTAAAACGTATTGAAGAAGTTAGAAAAAATACACGCCTATTTGTTGTCGTTGATACGTTAGATAACCTTGTAAAAGGTGGCCGTATTGGTAAAGGAAAAGCAATGCTTGGATCTTTGTTAAATATTAAGCCAATTGCTAGTATTGAAGACGGAGTCTACAACCCGATTACTAAGGTACGTAGTCAAGGGCAAATTGTAAAAACATTAGCGAAAATATTTGAAGAAGATATAGCTGGAAAAACAGTGAAAGCAGTCGCGATTCCACACGCAAAAGCATTACCGTTAGCACAGAAGATGAAAGAGGCAGTTGAAAAGATTAGTGGATTCACACAATCAGAAATTTTCTATACGACACCGGTTATTAGTACACATACAGGTGTTGGGGCGATTGGATTCTCTTATTTTGCAGAATAGAAAAGAGCTACTTGATGATATTCAAGTAGCTTTTTTTCGTACTGAATAAAGTGAAACTTTAATCAGTGGGAGGGTTTTTTCATCCCTCACTAATTATTAGCCCTCACCAATTGGGCTTTGATGGGCAGTTTATCTCCCACTTAACTTCTTAAGAAAAGCGGAAGCGGCTCGTTCAGAATCGCAGGACGCCCACGCCCAAGGCGGAGAGGCGCTTTTTGCCTCGTCCGAGGGGGCGAAACGGCCGGAGATTCTAGCCGTTAGAGCTTGACAACAAAGAAATGTGGAACTGGACAATGCTTTTGCTGAATTTTGAGGTGGGAGTATTACTGTCCACGAATAGCGGGATAAATAGATTTTGTATGCTATAAATGAGTATTTCTCTCTCTACTTCTTTTTTTGGACAGGAGGGGGAAGGTGTAATATATGTTTACCAAAGAAATAAAACATGCAATCATGCCTATGGAAGCATTCGGAAATTTATTGAAAACCAAGAAAGAAGTAAGTAAAATTGACTAAGTATTAAAAAAGTGTAAAAATTCAATAGGATACGATTTGAATAGTAAGAAAGGGTGCTCAAATGAATAAAGACGAAGTGGTATTAATAATTGCGAAAAAAATGAAGTTAATTAGAACTGAATATAATTATACACAAGAAGAAATGGCAGAAATTTTAGGGCTTTCTAAAAAGACACTTGTTCAAATTGAAAAAGAGCGCATCTTACCTTCGTGGACGACCGTTATTGCGGTATGTGCGCTGTTTCAAAACAGCGAAGTATTGCAGTCTGCATTTGGGGGAGCTGTTCTTGAAGTTGTCCAAACAATTGCTCGTCATCAAATGGAATATAAAAAAGAAAAAACGATGGGCGGACATATATGGTGGAAAGAAATTGAGAAAAAAGGAGAGTTCCGTTTACAACAAAATATTGTTAGTCAACATTATCGGATTTTAGACGGTGAAAATTATAGGTGGTTTAGCACATTACATAAAGAAGAAGCAATTGGAAAATTAGTACGATTTAGTGAACAAGTGAAGTAAACGGTTTTCTCATGGTGTTTACCTTTGTTACAATAAAGTGAAACTACGGTTAGCAGGAGCGTTATACTGCTCGTTAGTATAGGATAGAAGAAATGTAATTTTTAAAGGAGAGAAAGGTGTTTTAATAATGAAGCGATATCAAAAGTGGGTTGGACTTCTTACTGTTTTTTGCATACTGCTTTTAGCTGGATGCAGTTCAGGATCGAAACTTCGAAAACCGCTAAATTGGGATGTTGAAAGTTTTCAATACATAAATCAAAATGGTGAAAAATTTGGTACAAAAGATTTAAAAGGAAAAGTATGGGTAGCGGATCTCGTATTTACAAATTGTCAAACAGTATGTCCGCCGATGACAGCAAATTTGGCGAAATTACAAAAAATGGCAAAAGAAGAAAAGTTAGATGTTCAATTTGTATCATTTAGTGTTGATCCAGAGGTAGATACGCCTGAAAAGTTAAAAGCATTTGTACAAAAATTTACTGATGATACGAAGAATTGGAACTTATTAACGGGTTATTCGCAAAATGACATTAAAAAATTTGCGGAAAAAAATTTTAAAACGTTAGCTGATAAACCTGATAATTCAGATCAAGTCATGCATGGAACACAATTTTACTTAGTGGATCAAAACGGAAAAGTGATGAAAGAATACAGCGGTATTAAGAATACACCATATGATGATATATTGCGTGATATTAAGCGTTTAACACGATAATAATACTATTTGTTTATTCCTTTTGAATAAACAGTAAAAAAGAGTCCAATTACTCTGTAAAATAAATAAGTGACAATATCTATCGTTCCTTGTAAGGATAAGAGGATGGATATAATGTTGCACATTATATATGTATTGGTACATTGCTCAATAAGAGTGATGTACTTTTTTTATTATACAGATCTCTTTACGACCTCATATACAACAACATTAGTGTGGTTACACTAAACAGGAATGTATGTTTCTATTTTAAATAACCGTTTATTTTTGAGGTGCTTACATGAACATGTATACAGTAAAAGAATTGGCGTTAGCTTTACAGAAGCATGAAGAAACAATTAAACGATGGCTACGGTCTGGAAAGTTCCCAAACGCATTTCGCAATAGTGATAAAGAAGGATGGAGAATTCCTGAAAATGACCTTGTACAGCGATTGATTTTGGCAGAACAATATATTGCAGAAAATAATTCAAAATGGGTGGCAAATTATTTTGAAATGTTTAAGTAGTAGCCTCCCTACTCCTTATTCAACTAAATGGCAGTATAGTTGAACAAGGATTATTGATTAACTCTGTCGAATATGTCCTTTAGCATTTCTTCCTGGCCCACAACAAGATTGCGAAAAATTGCCTAAAAGGGTGCTTAATTAAACAAGAGCATCATTTCGATGGTTTATTTTTATGTACAGAACATCAAGTAGATTTCGGCGATTCAGTGTGAAATGTTTAAAACGACAAAAAACTTGGAAGTAAGCAAATTATCAATTGGTATTCTACAGATTTCTTTTGGAGTGGTTTCAGCTGAAGTTACAAAATAAAAAACGGTAAGGTTCGCAAAATATATAATAATCAAATTATTATGGAAATATTGATAGTGTGAAGCTTATAATTGAACTGGGTGATTAAAAGTGACTATACAAAATAAAAAGATAATTGATATCTGTGATAACCGCAGACTATTAAATAAATATTCACGTAACAGTATTCCAAGCGTAATCTTCATAGCAGGGTTAGGCGATAGCTATGAGACATGGAAAAAAGTCCAAGACCGAATATCGCAAAAAACATCAACCTTTTCCTATAACAGGTCGGGTATTGGCAGGAGTCAAGTCGCATCCGTCCCGACGACTTGCTATGATCTAGTCGAGGAGCTCAACGAATTGTTGCTAGCGCTTGAAGTGGAGAAGCCCTATATATTGGTGGGACATTCTTTTGGTGGTTTGGTCGCTAGATTATATGCCAGCCTTTATCCACTGAACATCTGTGGTATGGTTTTGGTTGACGCTGCACCGGAATATAAAGAACTTGCCTATGAAAAGGTTCTACCTGAAAATCTGCTTGCAGGAAATAGGGAATATTACGAGAATCCTATGTTGAATAGTGAGAAGATTGATAAAATACAAAGCTATAAGCAAGTCGTTGATCATTCAAAGCAAAGTAACCTCCCTCTCGCAATTATTACAAGAGGTTTACCTGACAATGGTGAAGAGGGATGGCCATCTCAAGAAATATTGGAAATTGAGCAAAGACTCCAAGCAGAATTCCAATGGCTGTCAACGTCAAGCAAGTACCGGATTGCTAGTCGAAGTGGACATTATATTCAACATGATGAGCCAGAAATTGTTATAGAGGAGATTATGTTAATGTTGAAGGAGATAGGAAAATGAGCGATACAAGGACTAAATTGATGATGGATTTGCGAAGAATTGAGAAGGATAAGTATCAGTTACGCGAAGGTGAGCGGCATCAAGATTTCTTACCTTTGTTACTTCAATATATTGGCGATCCTCAGCCAGAATTACGGGATAACCTGATTTATCCAATGTTTTATATGTGGATTAAGGAAGAAAATAGATTCAGTGGAGAGGAGTTGCGTAGCCTCTTAACTGTTCTGACTGATGAGAACCATTTGTTCTATAATATTGGCAGCGAGGATGATCAGTCAGTTTTTACAAGGACGTTCTCTGCCTTGACTATCGCTTTGATTGTGCAACACCACAGACAGAATCCATTTTTCAATCAAGCGGAAATTGAGCAATTAATGCATGCAATGCTCCGTTATTATAAAGAGGAGAAGGATCTGCGAGGTTACCTTTCAGTAGGAGGCTGGGCTCATAGCGCGTCTCACGGTGCGGATGTTTTTGTCGAGCTGGTGCAGTGCGAGGAGAGCAGCGTCGCACTGCTACGTGAGGTTCTTGTCGCTATTTCTAACATGCTTCATAATGGTAGACACATTTTTAGCGATGAGGATGATGAACGCTTGGTCAGCATCGTGGATACGATGATGGACAAAGAGTTACTTCCACATTTAGAAATCGCTGATTGGATTAGCGACTTAGCGCAATGCTGCAATTTGCCGAGAAGTCGCAGTCAGGTGATTGCTCGTGTGAACAGCAAGAATTTTTTACGCAGTCTCTATTTCAGAAGGGGACAAGATAGCCGAGGGAATGAGCTTAACACTGTCATGCTTGGTACTGAGGCAAAATTGAACAAGTTTTCTATCAGTTAAAGGATTAGAGGGGCCGTCCCAAAAGGAGAGGCAAGGGCTGCAATTAAGGCAGTTTTTTCTCATTGAACTAACGCATGCGTTAGTTCAATAAGGTCTAAAAATGTTGTTGTAGTAAATGAAGTCATTTGTAGTACAAAGAAGGATAGAAATAGCAGTTTCCACTTCTGCTTTCCTATCCTTCTTTTTTCACTATATAATGTGTGACAGTATATAAAAACCTCCACTTACAAATAAATTTAATTATTTGCTTGACTTTTAATAAAATGGTATGATGGACTCTTTTTTGTTTATCACGCTATTCGCGGACAGTAAGACCCCCACCTCAAGATAGAAGTGCATCCCAATTGTTAGACACAGTCTAACAATTGGAGTGCACTTCTTTATCTAGAGGGGATTTTGAGATTGTTTTCTATTTGGAGTGGATACGATTAGCTTAGCATTCTTTTCTTATTCAATTGATAAAATATCATGTTGCTGCGGAAGCTTTGGTGCACGAATTTCTAAAATGCCGTTTTGGTAAGAAGCTTTTGCTTGTTTTTTGTTAATGGGATACGGTAATTTAATAACGCGAGAAGCTTCTGACATTGTACACTCGCGGCGATAATAATTATATGATTCGTTCATTTCTTCGCCTAAAACGTCGTCTTTTACGGAAATTTTTAAGTATTCACCTTGTATTTCAATTTGAATCTGTTGTTTTTGAATTCCAGGAAGTTCAGCTTTTATAACAAGGTCATTTTCCACTTCAAATAAATCAACTGGAAATGTTACTAAACGGTTTCCTTTTTGGAAAAAGTGGTTCATATCTGCAATCACATCACGAAGTGGAGTTTGTTCGAAAAAGTCATCAATTTGTTTTAAGTAACCTCGAAATTGTGGACGTGTAGGTTTTTTTTCATCGCTCATCATTTCTCCTCCTAAAAATAAATCTGAAATATCATATGACAAAAAAGCCTAAATGTGAGTGTGGTTTTTTAGGTAAGTAAAAAATTGAAAATTGATGAAGGATAAGAATAGAATCGTTTTATATAATTGCAAATTGAAAAAGCAACAGAAAACATCTTTTTTAGGTGAGTGGGAGCAGCTGGATATATTTAGGGGCAGTCAAAGCTTTTTTAAAGGAAAGGGGGAAAACTGAGAAAAGTATGTTTTATTTTGCATAGCAGTGATGAATATGTTGAAAAAACATAATGGATTTATGTACTTTTTGTCGCCATATTGCTATGATTATGCTAGTATAAATAGGGTTGATATAGTAGTATAGAAAAAGAATGAAAACCGAAAGAGGGTAAGAAAGTATGTGTGGTTTTGTAGGATGTTTATGTGAAAACCCTAGAGGGTTTTCGGCAGAAGAAAAACATCAATTTGAAAATATGAATACGATTATCTTTCACCGTGGTCCAGACGATGAAGGGTACTTCCGTGATGAACATGTACAATTTGGCTTCCGCCGTTTAAGCATTATTGACTTAGAGGCAGGACATCAGCCGTTAACGTATGAAAATGATCGTTATGTAATTATTTTTAATGGTGAAATTTATAACTATGTAGAGCTTCGCGAAATGCTTCTTGAAAAAGGTGCAACATTCGCTACACAATCTGATACAGAAGTAATCATTGCATTATATGCTCATATGAAAGAAAAATGTGTAGATTACCTTCGTGGTATGTTTGCATTTATGATTTGGGATCGCGAAGAGAAAAAACTATTCGGTGCACGTGATCATTTC
The DNA here is from genome assembly GCF_000746135.1 of Bacillus sp. UNC322MFChir4.1. Taxonomy (NCBI): domain Bacteria; kingdom Bacillati; phylum Bacillota; class Bacilli; order Caryophanales; family Bacillaceae; genus Bacillus; species Bacillus sp. UNC322MFChir4.1. The sequence continues at coordinate 223,621 of NZ_JQKQ01000010.1, read as the reverse complement.
GGTATTAAGCCACTTTATGTTGCGCAGCACGAGGATACAACATTCTTTGCATCTGAAAAGAAAAGTATATTACATGTGATGGAAGATAAAGGAGTAAATCCAACTTCCTTGCAACACTACTTTACGTATCAATATGCTCCTGAGCCTGAAACGTTAACAGTAGATATTAACAAAATTGAGCCAGGTCACTACTTTGTAAAAGAACTTGGTAAAGAAATGGAAATCCGTCGTTATTGGCAACCATATTTCAATGCATCTGATGCGACGAAAGAAGAGCATATTCAAGCAATTCGTGACGTATTATACGATTCTGTGAAAATGCATATGCGCAGTGATGTACCAGTAGGTTCATTCTTATCTGGTGGTATCGATTCGTCGATTATCGCGTCTATCGCAAAAGAAATGAATCCAAACTTATTAACTTTCTCTGTAGGCTTTGAACGTCGTGGTTTTAGTGAGGTTGACGTAGCGAAAGAAACAGCGGAAAAACTAGGTGTAAAAAACTATAGCGTATTCGTAACACCACAAGAATTCATGGATGAATTTCCAAAAATCATGTGGCACATGGATGATCCATTAGCGGATCCAGCAGCTGTACCATTGTACTTCGTTGCGAAAGAAGCACGTAAACATGTAACAGTTGTTCTTTCTGGTGAAGGTTCAGACGAGCTATTTGGCGGATATAACATTTATCGTGAGCCAAATTCTTTGAAAATGTTCTCTTACATCCCTAGCCCAGGAAAACGCGTATTAAAAGCGTTAAGTGGTGCATTAAAAGAAGGGTTTAAAGGGAAAAGTTTCTTAGAGCGCGGATGTACATCGATTGAAGAGCGTTACTATGGAAATGCGAAAATCTTCCGTGAAGAAGAAAAAGCAGCACTTATGAAGCACTACGATGAGAGTGTGAATTACATGGATATTACGAAGCCGTTGTATGATGATATCAAGAATTATGACGATGTAAGCAAAATGCAATACATTGATATGTTCACATGGCTGCGCGGCGACATTTTATTAAAAGCTGATAAAATGACAATGGCACATTCATTAGAACTTCGTGTACCATTTTTAGATAAAGAAGTATTTGATGTGGCATCTAAAATTCCAACAGAATTAAAGATTGCAAACGGCACAACAAAAGCTATTTTACGTGAAGCAGTACGTGGTATTGTACCAGATCACGTATTAGATCGTAAGAAGTTAGGCTTCCCAGTGCCAATCCGTCACTGGTTAAAAGATGAAATGCATGATTGGGCTGTAAATATTATTAAAGAAAGCAAAACAGAGCATTTAATCGATAAGCAGTACGTATTAGACTTGTTAGAAGCACATTGTGCAGACAAAGGTGATTATAGCCGTAAAATTTGGACAGTACTTGCATTTATGGTGTGGCATCAAATTTTTGTTGAACATAAATATGATACAAATGCATTTCATGAAGAAACAAAGCGCGCTTATAGCTTAGTTTAAGGAGAAAACCTTAAGATAGCATTGCTATCTTAAGGTTTTTTTTCATAAATACTTGTCCTGTTTGATACAATAATAAGGAGTGGAATAAATATGTTAACGTTCGAAAAAGTAACAGACGAAACAAAGCTGGTAGTAAAAGAAATGTTTTCTTCTCATGATTTACTAGTTCAAGATGTAGCATATTGTATAAAAGCAGATGATACATATATAGGTATTGTTGACTATACTGTGAAACAAGAGAAAGCGATATTATCGTATCTTCTTATTCATCACGATTATGAGGGATACGGATATGGAACGAATGCTTATTATACGTTTGAGGAGATTGTAAAAAGAGAGCATGTGAAAGAGATTCAAATCACATTTATAAATAAAAATGAAAGAATAGAATCATTTTTTGAACAACTTGGTTTTCAACAAAGTAATCATGTTTACATAAAGAAAGTGTAATGGGGGAGACGAAGAAATGGAAATTCGCAGCGCATATAAAAGAGACGTAAAATCTATTTTACATATATATAATGATGCGATTATTCATACAACTGCTACATTTGATTTGCAAGAAAAGACATTAACAGAGATGAATATGTGGTTTGATGCGCATAATGAGATGTATCCAGTCATCGTTGCTGAAGAAGATGGTATCGTACTTGGGTATTGCTCTTTATCACCATTCCGTGAAAAAGAGGCATATAAGCAAACAGTAGAGATTTCAGTTTATGTGGATAAACAAGCGCGCGGGAAAGGTGTAGCGAAGAAATTGATAGGACACATACTTCAATTGGCAGAAGAGGCAGCGCATCATACTATTATTGCTGGAATTACAAGGGGAAACGATATAAGTGTGAAGCTGCATGAACAGATGGGATTTACATATGTAGGGTGTTTTCAAGAAGTAGGTTATAAGTTTGATGAGTGGCAAGATGTGTTGTTTTATCCCGCATTAACGGGCAGTAATACTCCCGCCTCAAAATTCAGCGGAAGCAAAGAAGTTAGGCGGGAGATAAACTGCCCGTAAAAGCCCGATTGGTTCAACTAATAATCAGTGGGGGATGAAGAAAACCCCCACTGATTAAAGTTTCACTTTATCAGTACATTATAAAATAAGGTGGGAAGTGTATGGGGATGACACTAGCACTTATTGTAATTCTGGGCTGCTTTTTGTTTGCAGAGCTTTTTCAATTATTAGTAAGAAATATATTAAGTAAGAGACGTAAACCATATGAATTACAGTATTTCCCTTTATTTTTAATGTTATTTCTTTTGCTATATATTTTGCAAAAAGTCACTCTTTTCCCACCAACGATTGCGATTTTTTTGAAATTAGGGTTAATATATAGCTGCATCGGAATGGGAATTCTTTGTTGTTTACTTTGTCTGAGATATGTCCACTATCAAACTTATATTTTGATTATAAATTGGCTGAAGCGAGATGATGGAAACCGTCTTTTATAAGATGATTTTTGTCTATCATCAACACGGTCTATTCGTTCTATTGATAAAGTGAAACCTCCATCACAGGACGTGATGGAGGTGTAGTTAGAGTGAATAACCCCTCCATATCCACAATTGTGGATATGGAGGGGAACCCTTAAGTTTGCTAATAGCGCGAAACGTTAAAATAACTAGGTTCTTTTGTATTTCATCGAGAACGCAAGATGTTTTTCTTGAACTTCTCCATCACGGTAAACGCTTGAGATAATGATGTCTTTTTGTATTCATTCGTAGTATGTGGCGTTGTTTTCTGTGAAATTGTCGTTTCCATCTTTGGCTGTAAGAGTGAATGGAACGTACAATTAGAGGAGAAAACGCTCCGCTAAAATTGTTGTATCCTTCCAAAAAACCCAAGTTATTACCCCCTTTTTGCAGAAGATGAAAAATGAGAATAAACAAGTTTAAGTCTAATATTTTATGTTTTTATATACAATATGAGCAAGTCCTTTCGAAAAATCTAGGTTCTTTCGGCATGTCTTCAAATGGGAATGATTTATATATCGCGTTTCTAAGAATGATAAGTAGAGAGAATATTTTGTTTTTAAATAGATCGAAAATTATTTATTTTTAATTAATTCAGGTTGTACAATAGAAGTATGTATGAAGAGGAGGCGGAATGGTATGAAAAATAATCATAAAGATTGGATTTTATTTAATGGAAGCATCGTGAATACGAAAGAGAAAGAACCAATGATTTCATTAGAAGAGCGAGGATTACAGTTTGGAGATGGAGTATATGAAGTATTTCGTTTATATGATGGGAAGCCTCATTTATTAGATCTTCATTTAGAGCGTTTTTTCCAATCTATGAAAGAAATTGAATTAGAACCGCCTTTTACAAAAGAAGAACTTATTTATCAGTTGGAGCAATTGGTTGAGAAAAATCAATTTCAAGAGGATGGAAATGTATATATTCAAATTTCAAGAGGTGTACAGCCTAGAAACCACTTGTTCGAGTCCGATCTTCAGCCCACATACTATGCAAATATCGTACCATTTCCAAGGCCAAATACTTTGATGGAAAACGGAATTACGGCAACAATTGCTGAGGATATACGTTGGCATTATTGTCATATAAAATCACTTAATTTACTTCCTAATATTATGATTAAAAATAAAATTGCAAAAGGTGGTTATTACGAAGCAATTTTAGTTCGAAATGGCATTGTAACAGAAGGGTGTCATTCTAATTTCTTTATTGTTAAAAACGGAACTTTGATTACACACCCTGCAAACCAATATATTTTGTATGGGATTACACGTCATCATGTCATTTCCTTAGCAAAGAAGTTAAACATTCCTGTTGAAGAACGACAATTTTCTCTTCAAGAAGTATTTGGCGCGGATGAGTGTTTCTTTACAGCTACACCCATTGAAATTGTACCAGTAAAGCAAATTGGAGAAGAGTGGTATCAAACGGGAGACCAACCAATTATAAGAATGCTGCAGGCGGCGTATAAGGCGAGTGTGTATAGTGGGAATGTCACTTACCCCCACCTTAACCGCGGACGATAGGTGAGGGATGAATCGCTTTTTTTTATTATATGTTATAATCAGTCAGGTAGAGGTTTTGAAAACGTTATAAAAGGGGATTTTGAATCGTATGGATTATCAAGCATTTAAAGATATTATTCACGGTCGTCGCAGTGTTCGTAAATATACAGAGCAAGATGTTTCTATGGAAGATATTGAAGAAATTATTGATTGTGCGAGATATGCACCGAGTGATACAAATTCGCAAACGTGGGAATTTGTCGTTATTATGAACCGTGATAAAATTAAAGACATAGAAGAAATGACATGGAACGCATTACATAAAAGAGCAGAAGAGGCAACAGAAAAAGGAGAAGAAAAAGCAGGAAAGTTATTGACTCGTTCTTTTGGACCATACGCAACAGCTTTTTCAGATGCACCGGTATTAATTATTTGTTTAGCAACACCATATCAATCTAAATTCCGGGAAAAGATTTTTGATCCGATTGAGTTTGTTCCAAATTCTATTTGGGAAGAAGAAGGCATCAAAAGTAGTTGCTTAGCTTCACAAAATTTAATGCTTGCGGCTCATGCTAGGGGTCTTGGTACATGCCCAATGACGGGACCGGTGTTATTAGCGCAGGATGAGCTAAGAGACTACTTAGAAATTGAATCTGATAAACAAATTAATATGGTGATTGCATTAGGACATCCAAAGGACCAGCCGAAAAAGTTAGCTCGAAAAGAGGTTGCGGAAATTACGAAGTTTATCCGATAAAGTGAAATTTCAATTGATAGTGAGAAAGTTTGAAATAATCTTAGCTGAAAGAGCTAAGATTATTTTTCGTGTAGAAAGAAATACAGGGAAAATAGGTTGAGAAGAATGCTGAAAAGGATTTACAAAAATTTCTTGAAGAAATAATGATGATAATAAGTTGATAAGTGTGGTACAGTTAGTTGTGTAGGTACGATAGTATGTTTACGAAAGTGATTCAAATGGGTGTATATATAAAATATTTTTATTAAATAAATTAGGTATTAAGATACAGGGGGAATGGATTTTGAAAAAATTCATAATCACTGGATTATCTGTTATGTTGTTAGTGGGCTGTGGAGTAACAAAGGAAAAGAATGTGAAGAAAGAAACGCAACAAGAACAAACAATTAATGCGCAGCAAGAAAGCAAGTACTCATTTCCTGAAGGAGTAACTTCAGTTGGTGAAGGAAAAGTGAAAGTTATTACACCTGATGGTACATCAGAAAATGGGAATGTACCTGTCGTATTTATTAAAAAAGATACGATTATTCAACAAGTAGAAATCGAACTTGCAAATTTCCAAGGGGATAAAGAAACATTTGTATACGTTGATAAACGATTTGAAGAAACGCATCAAGCAAATGAACTAACCCAAACGACAATCGCATTAAAAAAAGAAACACTACAACCAGGTATTCATACCGTAACAGTAATCCAGTATGAAAATAATGATCCAAATGGAAAAGTAATTAACTTTGCCGAGGCGAAGTTTGAAAATAAACCAGCACTGTAAGAAGAAATCTGCTTTATAAGCAGGTTTCTTTTGTTTTTATAGGGATTTTCACAAAACATGTCGAACATGTAATAAAGCGTCGTTATAACACGTTTTCTATTGTTTACTGTGAAACGAAAGGATGAGAAAAGATGAAACGAGCACTTATAAATATTGATTATACATATGATTTCGTAACGGAAGATGGAGCTTTAACATGTGGAAGACTAGGGCAAGTTATAGAAAATGTTGGAGAGGCGATCCAGGATTTTGGAGTTGAACTCGTTGGAAGTTATATTGATTTGGGTAGTCTGTAAAAACAGTTAGTAAATGTGGCTGAACGTATAGAAAGTATTGAAAGAATACAATTAAAATCTTTTTGATAATAGGAGATGAACAGATATGGGAAAAGAAGCTTTATTAATTGTGGATATGAGTAATGATTTTGTGGCGGATAATGGTACTTTGACTGCGGGTAAACCAGCACAGAAGGTTGTACCGTATATTAAAGAATTAGCAACTCGATTTTTAGAGGAGGGAAATGTTGTTGTAGTTACAATGGATGCACACCAAGTTGATGATCCGCACTTTAAGTTATGGACACCACATAATATTGTGAATACAGAAGGACAACAATTATACGGCGAATTATACGAATGGTACCAAGAAAATAGTAGAAACCAAAATTTAATTTATGTCCCAAAAACAAATTATAATGCTTTCTTTCAAACAGATTTGGCTACCACTTTAAAAAAATTAGGAGTTGAAAAAGTTCATACTGTCGGAGTTTGTACGGATATTTGTGATTTTTTGACAATAGCTGGAGCAGATGCAGAAGGTTTCAAAACGGCAATACACAAACGAGGCGTAGCAACATTTACTGATCTTGGAGAAATAATAATTAATCATATGCAGCTTTGTTTTCATACGGAAATTATTGAATAAAAAAGTGAGGTGGTAGAAATTATTAATGATTTTTCAGCTTAAATTCCCAAAAAGTCGTATATATCGGCTTCCCTAGAAAAATTATGAATAATCGACTCTATGCGCTAACTGGGGTTAATAAATCAGTCTATTATTAAAAGGTGAGGGAAGTGATAATTATATAAACGGATTCAGACACAAAAAAACAATATCACTCTTAGGAAGAAGGGAATGTATGTCTAGTAAAGATGTGTGGCGATGGTTGCTACCTAAATTTAATAATGAAGTTTTGGCTCAAATATACAAAATTACAGAAATTCCATTTAATGGTGTCCGGACTAATAAAATTAAGTCTATCATTAATAAAACAAATAGAAGTATGCTTATTTCAAACTTGCTTGACCCAAAGAATTATCCAAAATTGAAGTCCTGGTCCAAAGTAGTGGAGCCAAAGCTACTAGAAGGACTATCAGTAGTAGATAAAGAGGTAAACGAACTAGTAAATATTGCAGAGCACAGTAATGCTGCTACGGTATTTGCAAAACTATTTTTTGAAGACCAAGAAAAAAAGGCAGTTCAATTGTATGCACTTTTAAAAGACGAACAGAGCGAATTATTAAATGTTCCGAATGAATCCATTACATTGGAATCAGAAAACACTAAATCGGACGATAAAAAACCGATGACAAAACAAAAACCAATTTCTAACGAAAAACCAAAAGAGGAAACGACGACCTCTAAAAAAGATCAAAAGAAGATACAACAACTCGAACAAAAGGTAGAAAATTTGACGAAGGAGTTGGGAAAACGTGATGAAAATCATAAGAAAAAGATAGACGAGATGAAGGAAAGCAATAAGAAAATCACTGGAAAACTAAATGAAAAAACCCGATTGTATAGCGAGTTATTGAAAGAAAACGAAACAATAACTAACGAGTACAAGGGGGAACAAGAAAAATGGAATAAAGAAAAAAATGAGTGTGAAGAAAAAATAAAAGCTTTGCAAGGTGAATTAAATCATTTACATGCAAAACAAATGAACGAGAAACAATTGCATGAGAAACAACTACAAGAACTAACAAAGGAAGGTGCTGATAACAAAACAACGACTGAAATTAAAGCAACTTTGAATCAAACAAATAAAACTCGAATTCTTGTAATTGGAAAACCCGTATATACAAAACGATTTGACAATGAAAAAATCGAATTTAAATTTGTAGAGGCAGGTGCTGTCCATGATTATCAATTTCCACTCGACTGTGAATCTTATTGGGTTTTATTATACGAACTCGATAATAAAGACCAATTTCTATTGAATACAAACGATTCGTATTCACAAATCGACGAAACTAAAATCAAGATCTGTAAAAATTTCAATCAAGTAAGAGAGTTATTAAAGCAAAATAACGGAATAAGAGAGAGGGTTTTGTAGCATGTACGGAGCAAAAAAATGGGATATTGATTTTGCAGGGATTTTAGCAAATGACGGAGAGGTTTCAACAGGAAGAAGTTCTGTTATTATTAATCGAAACGATAGTTTGCAATTTTATATACGAATCATTTCTACACCGCCTGAAAATTTTCCTCGTCAGGTAACAGATGTGTGTTGTTATGTGGATGAGTTAAATAATTGCGGGTTTTATGATGATATTACTATGAGCAAATTCGACAGAATACAAGCGCTTCGCGATTTTTTGAATCGCTATATCCTCTTTTTTAAAGTGGATTTAAAAAAACCAAGCGGAGGAATGGAGTATCATGTTGCAAGGGATGTAAATATTGTTAAAAAGTCCGATTCTTTCCGTCCTGGTACAATTTTGGACCCGATTCCAATCTTTTCAGAAGAAACAACTGAACGTACAAAAGAGATATTTGAACAACAATTACAGGGTAAAAAATATATAGGAGACAATAAACAACTTTCTAAGGATGATGATGACACTCCATCTATGATTTTATGGAAAAACCAATCAGACAAGCAAGAATATACACTATACGGTTCATTTGAAAAACATGATTACGCTCATGGTGGTTTTCGATTCCATACATCATCAAACCAAGTGAATTCAATCAATTTACAAATGGAATATGTCATGAATAGTTATGTGCATGACCAGATTCTTTTCATGGATTCAAAACAATACGATGAATTGCAAGGTTTGCTTGAAGAACATGGAGAACCTATTGGCGGATTAGAAACACAAGACGCTCCAAAAGAGCAATTATTAGATGACGAACCTGTAGAAACTGTTACACCCGAAGAACACTATGTTGGTTACAGAGAACATGAGTTTATGGAAGTATTTCAAAATGAATGCAAACGTTTAGGACTCTACTATGATACTAAGGATTTATATAATTTCCATACTGCAATGAAAACGGGAAGTCTTGTAATTTTAGCGGGTATGAGTGGTACTGGAAAATCAAAGCTTGTCCAATGTTATGCAAATGCTTTGAAACTAAACAAAGACCAAATGTTATTTGTACCGGTTCGTCCGTTTTGGCAAGATGATGCAGATGTAATTGGGTATTTAGATACATTACATAACGTATATCGCCCAGGAGATTCCGGTGTGATGAATATCTTAGCTCACGCTAAAGATTATAGTGAAGACTTGCATATCGTTTGCTTTGACGAAATGAATCTTGCGCGCGTTGAACATTATTTCTCACAATTCTTATCGGTACTTGAGCTGGAAGAAAATAAACGAATCTTGCGTTTGTATAATGAAGAGTTTAGTGCAAGAATCTACAACCAAAATGTATTTCCTCCTACTTTACGTATAGGAAGTAACGTGATTTTTGTTGGAACTGTAAATCTTGATGAATCTACATTCCAATTCTCTGATAAGGTATTAGACCGAGCAAATGTAATTACTTTAAACATGCAGCCATATTCCAATGTGCTACAAATGGAAGAACAACGTAAACAAGAATCATTTATACCGAATTCAGAGCCATTTACATTTGATGAATACGAAACATTCAAAAGAAAAGAACGTGAAATTTCATTACATGAAAATGAATCTAAGTTCCTCTGGGATTTGCACATTGAATTACAAAATTGCAGTCGAAACTTAGGAATCGGATGGCGTATTATTCGTCAAATCAGCAATTTCCTAAATAACATTCCGTTAAACGCTCCTCTTAGTAGGGAAGAAGCTTTTGATATCCAGTTAGTACAACGTGTTTTAACAAAAATTCGCGGGTCGGATGAACAATTTACTGAATTACTTGGTCAGTATAATTCAGACACAAGAAAAGTAGAGAACAGTAAATTGTTAGAATTATTATTTACTATGCCAACTTCCTATGAATTTAAACAAACACGAAAATTGATAGCGGAAAAAGCGAAGGAGTTACGTTTATATGGTCATACCGTTTAAAGTTGTTTTTCGACAAAATGAAAAAGAGGTACCTATTACTAGCTTTGTGATGGATGAAAAGCTTTTGTATAGAATCGAAAATGAACAGGTACCAGAAGTTGTGGAGAACAAAAATTTATCGTTAGATTTTATTTGTGAGGATGAAACAGCCCGGCTTTATATGGATGGGTTGGATACCCTCCCTTCTTGGAAATTATTAATTGGGGATGACGATGTTGCCTATGTATCTCCTGAAATAAGTCCTATATATTTATTCAAGTATTCAAACGACCCGAAAAAATCTAATGAGTATTATCCGCTCATCCCTGGATATTATCGAATTAAGGTAGTTGTGCAAGATGTAGCGTACTATTCTTGGCTCAAGGTACAACCAAAACAAATTACAGAAGAACAATGGGTTTCGATGCGTGAAGACGTTGAAGAAACGTTGAATGGATTAGCGCAGGATTTGATACGAAAAAATGCGAGTCTTGGAATTAATAGTTCACTTCCAATTCCCATTCATATTCTTCGGAAATTATATATTGTTAAAAAGAATTACTTGAAATGGATTAACTCTTTAAAATCTATTCAATCCGAACCCCGTATGCGGATTCGTAAAGAATATGATTTGGTTCCAGAAGGAAAAGCTGGAATTGTTGATGCTACTAGTATTCGTTATCGTTCTAGACATCCGGAAAGTCGAGATTATGTTTATACACCTAAACATACTAGAAATCATAACTTATTAGAAAATCAATGGATTAAAAAAATTATGCGTTTTATCTCACGAGAAATGAACGATTTATTGGTATATCTCCATGACCATAAAGAAAAAGTACAACAAGAAATTAAAAAAGAACAGCGTTTTCAGCGCTTTCGTCACGATGAGAGCGTCCAAATTCGTTTGAAATCTAAAGTATTAGATGAATTGTTAGAATATGAACGATTCGTTCGACAAGTGAGAAGTGAATGCTTGATTGTATTAAAAGAAGATTGGCTGGAAGAAGTAGAAGAAGCACAAATGTTGAGCATTCCTCATGCGCTTCATTTAGACCTGAGATATCGACAATTATATCAACTGTATCGTTTATTAAAAAATGAAGAATTGTCCATTACACTGGATACCAATTATGATTACTATTGGAAACGAACAGATTTATTGTATGAAATTTGGGGATTTTTACAATTGGTAAATGGGTTACAAAACGAAAATGTTGGTTTTGAAGTAGTAAAAGGTTGGATTTTCGATACAAATCTTAATTCTAAAGCAATTACGGTTCCTTTTTTAGAACCAGGAACTACAATTGAGTTTAAGAAAGAAAATATTCGATTGCGTTTGGTTTATGATGAAATCTTACCATTCGATAAGGAAATGACAGTTCTGGATAAACCGATTTATGCAGATGGACCACATACTCGTCCAGATGTTCGAATGGATATATATGAACTTGATGAATATATTGGAACAATTATGGTCGATTTCAAATACAGACCTTTGTATTTTATATGGGATAGTAATTCATTGTCAGCGAGAAAACAAACAGAAGTTATGCGACAATTAATTTCTTATCGAGCCAATATGAATTCTTCTTTCCTATATAAGAACGCGTCTCCGGACCAATGGCATATATTTAGACCGATACGTGAAGTTTGGGCAGTTTATCCAAAGCATAAGGTTAGTACACAACCTAAAAATCCTATGGAGAATTACCAGGTTCGTTTGATGGAATTAACGCCGTTAGAAAATAAAGACGAATTTTATCTTGGTATTGCAGATGCGATTCAAAAGGTAGTAGATGCTTATCATAAGCTGTTTCACCAACGGGTGTAATATCAAGATGCATAATATAGTTAATGAAAAAAGCACTTTTTTAAGTGCTTTTTTTAACGTTTTGATTTTACATATCCATTTTCTTGCGCTTCTTTTTCTGTGCAAAACCAGACAATGTGATTTGTTGTTTTATCATAAAAATCCCCGCCAGGAATATGATAAATCTTACTGTTTGCATTACCTTTGATTTTCCCCTTACAATCTACGTTGCTTTCTTTATTATCGTTTGAATTGTTTGGAGAAGGGATAGAATTTGTTTTAGGATGATTAGAACTTGTTGAAGAACTTGTGTTGAAATCATTAGCAGCATAATTTTCAATGCTCCATATCCCAATTTCTTTTTTCTGAGCTTCTTTTTGAATTGCATTAAACTCATCGATGTGAGTTGTGTTTGGTGCATATACATAGGCAACCCTTGCTAATCCCTTTTCTAGTAACATCTTATTTATCATCTGACCATCTACATACACATAAGCTAGTAAATTAAAAGACGCAGAGTGGTCGGTTGAAGCGTTGGATGCCTTTTATAGAGATACATCAACTAACGGCATCAAAGTGACTGAAGCAATAGCAATGACAAGAGTAGGTGGGAAAGTTATCATTAAACCATAATATTTTGTTTTTGTCGCAGATGCTTTAATTACATGAGAAAAACTAAAGACTGAAAATACAGTGGTCTTTGGTTTTTCTTTTGATTAGGCTATGTTAAATAATAGTGTTAATTTTTTGTAAGAAATAAAGGACCTCTTTTAAAGGTCCATTTTTGTTTGTAAAAATTATATTAATCCAGCCTTTAAGAAGTCCCATCAACATATTAACGAAAACATATGCTAAGCAAATTTATATACCATTTTGTCCTTTTGAAATAAATTTGCATTATAAGTTGTAAAAAATCTTGTTCCGACAAGCTCGAAGGCGTTTTTAAGATATACCATGTATTCATACATTTGTGTGTTACATACAGCAATTGATGCCTATAATAAAGGATTCCGTATTGTCGTGTATGAAAAAGCATTTGCATCATTAAATGAACAAGGGCATAAGTTTGCCCTGCAGCATGTAAAGTCTTGTCTACAAGCTAAAGTAGAGTAAGAAGAAAAAACCGCCAGAAAAATAGAAATTTTGGCGGTTTTGTTATTTTCTTGCAACGATACAAATCGATCCCCTATATTCATGGAATATCACATTGTTATATCCCGTTTCTTTTAGCAATTTTTCTATATCTGTTTCCGTTTTGAATTTTGTCATATGATACTTTATTTTATAGTGCTCAGCGACAATGAGAAAATAACCATTTGGTTTTAATACTCGAAATACTTCTTTTACATCATTCTCTAAATTGGGCCAAAAATAATGGGTTTGAAAAGCAGTAATCATATCAAAAAAGTCATTTAAAAAAGGTATAGCCGATACGCTTGCTTGTTTTATAAGCACTTTTCCTGAATCCACATCTTTTTTATTCATTTTGATAGAGTTTTCTACGGCTTGTTTGGAATAATCTATACCATATATTTTTCCATCCGGATTCATTTTAGAGAGAGTATGTATTGTTTTTCCACCGCCGCACCCTATATCAAGCATGATTGCACGCTCACTAATTTTCACCTTACTTAAAGCCCATTTTGTCATACTAGTATGAGCGACATTCATGATGCATAACATAGATGAGCCGACAAAACCTTGTGGATTTTTAGCTTGTTTAATTAATTTATTCAAAACACTCAATTTTTTATCACCTTTCTTTTTTATTTTTATGTAAAAAAATTTTTTCTTATAGAACTTCTCACTGTATATCTTCTTTACACCATTTTCAAATTCCTTTCTTAAAGAATACTATCCAAAAGAAAAGGATATAGGAGTTTTGTTTCATTTATAGTATTTAGAAATTTCTTAATGTTATAATAGGAAATGGTGATGAACATGAATGAAAATGAAAAACAAATGCATCGATTGCAAGCGTTAAAAGAAATTGCGGAGTTATTAAATGAAGCGACTGATTTGCAGAAAATGTTAGAAAAAGTATTGCATACGCTCTTGCAAGTCATGAATTTACAAACAGGGTGGATTTTTTTTATTGATGAAAAAGGAACACATCGAATGCTCGTTGATACAAATTTACCACCAGCACTTACATGGGAAGAAAAGAAACCAATGTGCGAAGGTGATTGTTGGTGTATTGATCGATTTGTTGCGGGGCGTTTGCAAAAAGCAACAAATATTATTGAATGTAAGCGTATAGAAGATGCGATTGAATATGAATGGGGAGAAACAGAGAGTATTACGCATCATGCGACGATTCCACTTCAGGCAGGAGGGGAGAGGTTTGGATTATTAAATGTTGCTTCTCCTCATAAAACGCACTTTGCAGAAGAAGAATTAGCTTTATTAGAAGCGATTGCTTTTCAAATTGGGACAACGATTCAACGGATTAGGCTAGTTGAGAAGGAACGGAAATATGTAGTCGTTGCCGAAAGAAATCGCCTAGCACGTGATTTACATGATTCTGTTAAACAGCTTCTTTTTTCAATTATGTTAACAGCTCGAGGAACAATGGATATGACGAAGAATACAGAATTAAAGGAGATGTTAACGTATATAGGAGAGTTATCACAAGAGGCACTGCAAGAGATGACATTATTAATTTGGCAGTTACGGCCTGAGGGTTTAGAAAAAGGTCTTGCTGAAGCAATTCGAAATTATGGAAAGCTCCTTGGTATTCATGTAATTATGCGAATTGATGGAGTTATTTCGATAGACGATGAAATAGAAGAAATGTTATGGCGTGTTAGTCAAGAAGCGCTTCATAATTGTAAAAAACATGCTTCTTGCGAAAACGTATTTGTACATTTAAAAATAGAAAATAATATGTTGAAGTTTCAAATTGAGGATAACGGAATAGGGTTTATGAAAGAAAAAGTAAGAGATTCTGCGCTTGGTTTAAAAAATATGAAGGAACGCATTGAGTTGTTGAAAGGAAAGTTTCATATTCAAACGAAACTAGGTGAAGGAACGAAGATTGAGATTCAGTTACCGGTATAAAGGGGAGACAAATATTGAAAATTAAATTACTGCTTGTAGAAGATCATCATATTGTCCGAAGGGGACTTGTTTTCTTTTTAAAGACAAAAGAAGAATTTGACATTATTGGTGAAGTGGGAGATGGAGAAGAGGCATTACAATTTATTCAAACAGAACGACCTGATGTTGTATTAATGGATGTGTCGATGCCGAAAGTGGACGGAATTGAAGCAACGAAGCGTATAAAACAATATGACTCATCTATTAAAATACTAATGTTAAGCAGTTTTTCAGAACAAGATTATGTTCTTCCAGCAATAGAAGCAGGTGCAGATGGATATCAATTAAAAGAAGTGCAACCGGATCAACTTGTAGCTTCTATTATTGCGGTTTATCAAGGGAATGCGAATTTTCATCCAAAAGTAACACCTGCCTTATTAGGTCGTCCTGCGGCAATGGAGATCAAGCAAGATCATTTATCTATGTTAACGAAGCGAGAAAAAGAAGTGTTGCGTGAAATCGCCAAAGGAAGAAGTAATAAAGAAATTGCAGTAGAGTTACATATTACAGAACAAACTGTGAAAACACATGTTTCCAATGTCCTAGCTAAATTACATGTAGATGATCGAACGCAAGCAGCCTTGTATGCGGTGAAACATGGTGTTGTATAGGAAGCGTAATGACAGAAACTCATACGAAAGTATGAGTTTCTGTTTTTGCTTATTCATACTATTTTCTCAAATGGTTTCCATCTTTCTTACGGTTTATAAGAGGGAATTTTCTGATAAGATAAATATACAAATTCAAACAAGGGAGAGAAATAAGTATGAAACTAGTTGTTATTAATGGTACACCACGTAAATCCGGTAAAACTCGCGTCATTGCAAAGCATATTGCACAGACTTTTAACGGAGAATTATATGATTTAGCTGTTGAGGCACTTCCATTATATAACGGAGAAAATTCTCAATATGAATTACAGGCAGTAGCAAAATTAAAGAAACTTGTAAAAGAGGCAGATGGTGTTGTACTATGCACGCCGGAATATCATAATGCGATGAGCGGTGCACTAAAAAATGCATTTGATTTTCTTGGAAGCAGTGAGTTTATGCATAAGCCGGTTGGTCTTCTTGCAGTTGCAGGCGGCGGTAAAGGCGGTATAAATGCATTAAATAGTATGCGCATCGTGGCAAGAGGAGTATATGCAAATGTGATTCCGAAACAAGTTGTTATTGATAGTCTTCATGTGCAAAACGGAGAATTAGGAGAAGATGCGAAACCGCTAATTGCGGATTTGTTAAAAGAACTGAAAGGATACATGAGCATTTTTCCAGAACTGAAAAAACAGTTAGGAGCTGATTAATATGTCATCTCTTTACCGTGATTCTCGGTTGTACTATATTCTTGGAGCCAATAGCCTATCAGCGATTGGCTCTGGGATTACAATGATTACGATTTCGTGGCTGCTTGTATCGTCGCCAGGTGGAAATACAACGTTCGGTTATATTTCAATTATGTCTACACTTTTTATGTTTTTGTGTACACCGTTTATCGGACATTGTATTGATCGTTTTTCTCGTAAAACGTTGCTCTTAGTGAATGAAGCCATTGGAGCAATCGCTGCCTTAGCTATGGTATGTTGGGGATTTACAGGTCACTCCTATGAAACAATCCATTACATTGTGCTGTATATAACAGGTTCATTTTATTACTTAGTGTTTTATCCGAACATTTTCGCATTTAACCAAGAAGTGTTTGCACCGGAGCATTATAAATCATTAAGTGGAACGATGGAAATACAGGGACAGTTAACACAAGTCATCGCAGGTGCTGTTGCAAGTCTTATGATTGCAATTGTCGATGTGAAATGGATTTTATTGATCAATATGATATCTTATGTAGGAGCATTTATTTTATTATCGTTTATTCCGTATACAAAACAGAGAACAAAAGTGGGAAAACAACCATTCGTAAAACAAATTTTTGAAGGTGTTCATTTTATGAAGCAAAGAAAGCGATTATTTTGGTTTTTATTTGCGACATATATGCCGTTTATCGGTGTGATGATGACAAATTATTTAATGCCTGTATATATTTCAGACGTACTAAAGGCAAATGGATCGGTATATGGTACAGAAGGAATGATGTACGGTATTGGTGCGATGCTTGCGGGAATTGGCATTCCAATTCTTATGAAATATGTAAAAACAGAAGTATCTATTGTATTCACGATGCTCATATATACAATTTCAATTACCGTAATGATTATACAACCATCCGTTTACTTATTATACGGCCTTGCTATTTTTAAGGCGATGGGAAATGCAGGAACACGTGTTGCGCGAAGTGTGCTTATGATGGAAGAGGTTCCAAATGAAATAGTTGGGCGTGTTGATAGTCTATTTCGATTTGTTGGTACAGGTGTACGAGTTATTCTTCTTATTGCCTTTACAACGTTTGTGTCTCAAATCGGTGTCATGGTGCCGTTTTATGCACTGAGCCTATTATTAATTAGCGCAACATGTATTGCGTTTTCATATGTGAAAATGCAGCGGCAAGAACGAATTCATATTACCAAAAAAACGGTTGTATAGTAACGAATCTAAAACACATCCTATAGATGTAATATTTAAAAAAGGTGTGAATTGATATGGGAAAAACAAAAGCATTAGGTTCAGCGAAGCATAAAGGTAATCAAACGCAAGATCATACGTCTTCAAAGAAAGCACGCAATGCTCAAAATGCAGGACAGCGTCAAGGGTAGGGAAGGTGGCGAGGATTGACTCCTCGCTATTTTTTTGAAATTTAATAAATGTAGGTAAAATACTTCTGTAGCATCTTTTTCTTTTATATAATATAAAAAAGGGAGAGAACTGCTATATGAATAAATGGTTATTATTACTGTTGTTAATGCCGCCAGTATACGTTGTGTATATCACATATCGCATGAAGAGAATTGCTAATGAGAAAGTAAGTCATACAGCACCGTATGTTTTAATTTTAGGTGCGAAACTATTTGGTGATAAACCATCGTTATCACTACAAAATCGATTAGATGTAGCGCTAGGCTATTTACATTCGCATCCAAAAGTAAAGGTAGTTGTATCTGGTGGACAAGGAGACGATGAAGATATTTCAGAGGCGCTTAGTATGAGCCGCTATTTAATGGAAAACGGTATTGGAAAAGAAAGAATTTTACTTGAAGATCGTTCTACGAGTACATATGAAAATATAAAGTTTTCTAAGGATTTATATGAGATAAAGCATGCGGTTGTAGTCAGTAACACCTACCATTTATACCGAGCAAAAATTATTGCAGACCGCTTAGGTATGAAGATGGAAGCACTTGCTGCACCGACGCCAAAGCGTTCGAGAAAAAAGGCATATATACGTGAATATGCGGCAATCATAAAGACAATTTTAAACGATTATTAGAGCTCAAAATAGAGCTCTTTTTATTTTGAGAAGGCAAATCATTTGAAAATAGCTCAAAATTCCGTAAGAATAGAGGAAAGAATGAAAAAGGAGTTGTATTTGTGATTCGATTTGAACGCGTTTCAAAAACGTTTGATGATAAAACGAAGGCTGTAGATTCGTTGCAGCTAGAGATCCGTAAAGGAGAATTTTTTGTTTTAATCGGCCCGAGTGGATGTGGAAAAACTACGACAATGAAAATGATCAATCGATTGATTGAAACAACAGAAGGTTCAATTTTTATTGATGGGAAAAATATTCGGGATTATAACATTCATGAATTACGATGGGATATTGGATATGTATTACAACAAATTGCGCTATTTCCGCATATGACAATTGCAGAAAACATTGCGGTTGTTCCAGAAATGCGCAAATGGAGTAAAGCGAAAATTCAAGAGCGTGTTGATGAGTTATTAGAAATGGTAGGGTTAGATCCTCATATATATAGGGATCGTATGCCAGATGAATTATCTGGCGGTCAAAAGCAGCGTGTCGGCGTTGTGCGAGCACTTGCTGCTAATCCGAAAATAGTTTTAATGGATGAACCGTTTAGTGCGCTAGATCCTTTAAGCCGTGAGCAGCTGCAGCGTGATTTGGTAGACTTGCAAAAAAAGATTCAAAAAACAATTGTTTTCGTAACTCATGATATGCAAGAAGCGTTAGCGCTTGGTGATCGTATTTGTATAATGAAAGATGGGAAAGTTGTCCAACTTGATACGCCGGAAGCAATTATACAAAATCCCGCAAATAAATTTGTAGAAGAATTTATTGGGAGACCACGATTATCCTGGTATGATCATAAAAAAGTAGAAGATATAGTATCAATATTAGCACAAGAAGGGAAACAAGGTGATGGTTATCCACTTTCGACTAAAGTTTCCCTACATGATGCTTTACTTCGTTTAGAACACGAAAAAGAAATACCCGTCGAAGAAAATGGTACATATATTGGTACTTTAACAAGTCAGCATATCGTTCAGTACATAGTAGAGCAAATGAAAGTGAGGGCATAGAAAGTGACAACCATTTTACAAACGATGCAAGAGCGTAAACAAGAATTGTTAAGTGCCCTTTTAGAACATTTGCAAATTTCGTTGATTTCCTTATTTTTTGCAATTCTTATTGCAGTTCCACTTGGAATTTTGTTAACTAGAAAAGAGCGTATTGCTGAATGGGTAATTGGTACTTCTGCTGTGATGCAAACGATTCCTTCTTTGGCCCTTCTTGGATTGTTAATTCCATTAGTTGGTATCGGGAAATTCCCAGCTATAATTGCCCTTGTGATTTATGCACTGCTTCCTATTTTAAGAAATACATACACAGGGATTCGTGAACTAGATCCATCGCTTATTGAGGCAGCAGAAGCAATGGGAATGAACGGTTGGAGACGGTTATGGAAGATAGAAATACCACTTGCTTGGCCTATTATTATGGCAGGGATTCGGACCGCAATGGTACTAATTGTTGGTACAGCGACATTAGCTGCTTTAATTGGAGCAGGAGGGTTAGGGAAGCTTATTCTACTTGGAATTGATCGGAATGACCATGCTCTAATTTTATTAGGTGCTATTCCGGCTGCATTATTAGCATTATTTTTTGATGGTGTGCTGCGCATGATCTTGCATGTAAGACGTTCACCAAAACGAATAATTGTTACAATTGCCGTTGTAGTTGGAATCATCATCACACCATTTCTTTGGAGTACACAAAAGAAAGACATTATAATCGCTGGTAAACTTGGTTCAGAACCGGAAATTTTAATTCAGATGTATAAACAATTAATCGAACAAGATACGGATTTAAATGTAGAAGTAAAACCTGGGTTTGGAAAAACATCATTTGTATTTGAGGCATTAAAATCTAAAGAAATCGATATTTATCCAGAGTTTTCAGGAACGGCTTTATCAACGTTCGTAAAAGAAGAACCAAAAAATAAAGATCGTCAAGAAGTATATGAGCAGGCACGAAATGGGATGGAGAAGAAATTTAATATGAGGCTATTAAAGCCAATGCAATATAATAACACGTACGCGTTAGCAGTCCCAAAACAAATAGCGACGCAGTATAACATTAAGACAATTTCTGACTTGAAAAATGTTTCTTCTCATATGAAAGCTGGATTTACGCTTGAATTTGCAGATCGTGAAGATGGATATAAAGGAATACAAACACTTTATAATATACAGTTTCCTAATTTAAAAACAATGGAACCAAAGCTGCGGTATAGTGCTATTCAATCTGGCGATGTGAATCTCATTGATGCCTATTCAACAGACAGTGAATTACAGCAATACGGTATGCAAGTACTAGAAGATGATAAAGGGCTGTTTCCGCCATATCAAGGAGCGCCATTATTGCGTGAAGAAACGTTAAAGAAATATCCGGAAATTGAAAAATCATTAAATAAACTTGCAGGGAAAATTACTGATGAAGAAATGCGTAAAATGAATTATGAAGTGAACGTAAAAGGGAAAGCAGCGGAGAATGTAGCAAAAGATTTTTTACGAAAAGAAGGATTATTAAAATAGAATTAATTTACAAATGCAAAAAAAAGGTCGTTTATATAAAAATAAACGACCTTTTTTATGCATACTTATACTTTTTTTCGAAAAAGTATTCCATTTTTGCTCGTTTTCTTTTAGAATAAGTAATGTTTTTCTGAAAGAATATAAAGTGAAACAGTTCGTTATTTTCGAGGTACGTATTTTATATAAATAACTCATATTATGGATGCCTGATAGAACGGAATGAGCACAACAAGAAATTACAGATGGGGTGATACCAATAGAAAAGAAATTAGGATTTTTTCCATTAATCGCACTTGTAGTAGGAACAATGGTTGGAGGCGGTGTATTTAGTTTACCGCACGATTTAGCAGCAGGAGCAAACAGCGGTGCTACCTTAATTGGTTGGTGTATTACAGGACTAGGAATGATTCCGCTTACTCTCGTATATCAATCGTTGGCATATCGAAAGCCTGAACTTGAGGGTGGTATTTATAGCTACGCACGCGCTGGATTTGGGGAATATATTGGATTTAACAGTGCATGGGGATATTGGATTGCTGGAATATTAGGCAACGTTGCAACAATTATGATGCTATTTAACTCATTAGCATATTTTTTCCCGATTTTTAAAGGTGGTAATAATGTTCCATCTATTGTCGGTGCATCACTTTTATTGTGGACACTTCATTTTCTTATATTAGTTGGAATTCGTGAAGCTTCGATTATGAATTTTATTGCGACAATTGGTAAGCTTGTCCCAATTGTATTATTTATTGTGATTATGGTTATTGCATTTCGCTGGGATACATTTACGCATGATTTTTGGGGGAAAGGTACGGTCTCATTATCTTCTGTATTTGGACAAGTGAAGAACACGATGCTCGTTACGCTTTGGGTATTTATTGGGGTAGAAGGAGCCGTCGTTTTATCAGGACGAGCAAAACATAGCCGTGATGTCGGAAAAGCAACTGTATTCGGTTTACTGCTAGTAATGAGCATTTATATTTTAATTTCTGTTTTATCACTAGGGGTAATGTCACGAGAGGAATTAGCGGCACTTGAAACACCATCAATGGGACATGTATTAGAACATGTCGTTGGTTCATGGGGAGCATATGTGATTAACTTAGGATTAATTGCTTCGCTTATTGGTACATTAATTGGTTGGTTTTTACTTGTTTCGGAAATTTCTCACGTTGCTGGAAAAGACGGCGTATTTCCGAAGGTATTTACGAAAACAAGCAAAAAAGATACACCGCATATGGCATTATGGATTTCAAACTGTGTTGCCCAAACATTATTTATTATTGTGTTATTTTCAGCATCCACATATCAGATCATGTATTTTATTGCATCAACATCAATCTTACTCCCATATGTATTTTCAGCACTATATCAGTTGAAATTAGTGATTACAAAAGCATATGAAGGAAACAGATGGAAAGATGGGATACTTGCTTCTATGGCATCTTTATATGGGATTTGGCTTGTATATGCAGCAGGATTAAAAAATTTATTACTTGTTTCTTTAGTATATGGCATCGGACTTATCGTATATGTTGCTGCAAGAAAAGAACAAGGAAATCGCTGTTTTACTCGCGCTGAACGGTATGTGATGATAATCATTTTACTTGCAGCAGTAGTTTCTATTTATATGCTCGTTGCTGGCAAGATTGGAATGTAAAAATATCAATATACAAAAAGGGTAGGGCCAGCAAAGCTGTCACCACCCGTAAAAAGGAAGTGTTAAGATTACAACAAGTTGTTTAAGTTTAATACTTCCAACACACATACCCCCGTCCTGGTTTGGATGGGGGTAAAATATCCTTAAAAAGGATGTCTTAGCAATACAGTCATTTAAAATTATTAATTTTTTCAATAAGGGGTCTTAACGCATGCCCATTAAACGTTTACTTTTATCCTTCATGATAATGCCTTTCTTCTTTTCGCGTATCGCTTGGTTTTTCAGACGTGTTTGCGTTTGATCATCGGTTAAACGATATTTAATGCTTGTTACGGGATTTTTTTTGGTAATGAGTTTCGGAACTGGTTTTTGACCATCTTTCTGTTAGTTTCGTTAAAACTCAATAAAGTTCCTTAAACGGCCGTTTTTGGCTCATTTTGTTAAATCCTTGTTATATGTAAACGACAAATAGACCTAAAGAAATAATAAAATTGATTTTTTAGCTCTTTTTTCTTTTCGGTAAGTCAGGAGCCTTCTTCATTGTGTCAACAACATGCATGACCGCGAAATATGGATGTTTTAAAATCATTTTCGGTCCGCTCTTCTTCATAACATCCTTAACGAAATTTTTCATATCTGGTTTATAACAATGAATTTTACAATTTTGACATGCTGGCTTCTTCTCTTGAAATGGACATTTTGATAAACGAAAATAAGCATACTCTTTTAACTTCTGACATTCTTCACATATAGTATCTTGTTCATGTTCGTTTTTACAATACATATCAATCATAATGCTAATTGTTTTCTCTTCACGTTCAATTCGATTCATGGCTAGTGCCTCCCGTTCCAAAGTCTCTCTGCTTTGATTGTAAGATTTTTTTAGAGGGTTTACATGAATTTTCATTGACAATTTTTCTAATATTTATCTCTTTCCTACGAATTATTAATGGAGAATGGCCCTACCAATCATAACCAACAATAAAAACGAGCATAATGCACAAAATTTTTGTTTTGGGGAATTTTAAAATCTTAAGTTGATGGGCATAGGGTCTTAACGATAAAACGCGGATATTATACGCTAAGATATTTTAGAAATCAGGTTTTTTTATCTTATATATTGTTTGTTTTCAAAAAAAATTTCATTCTTTTCATGAATAACTAAAACAACTGAACCAATGATGTTGTATGAATTGTTATCGTAATCGTCGCTAATTGAAATCCAGTAGAATCACTAAAAACATTTATTATAAGATCTGTATCAAAAATGCCACATATACTATCAACAACAAATTGAGATAAAGGACAACATCCATTACTCGCAGAATTACACATATATATATAACTCTTCTTCTTTATAAAGTTATAGTATATAAAATGACAAATAAGGAAAAGTGTTTGTACAAATAATCTATTTGATTTATTTTATAAGCTATAACTTTTATAGTACTTATGAAATTATGGTTTCGTAGGAGACAAGTAAGATTTTTGAGCAAACAACACTTAAAAATTTCCATCTTTATAATAAAAAAATTGGATCATTGATTCCCATCTTAAGGCTAACGCCTTTTTAGTGGGTGAATAAGGTTTCTTACGTGTTAATTTTAAAAATTGGCAGGAATTTTTAAGGATAAACAGAATATATAGTTTTAATAATGTGTAGGAGGGGATTGTTATGGAAGAAAAGGAAAAATTGATGCGGATTGTAGAGTTAGCTAAAGATATTCAGAAATTATTAGTGCAAGAAGCGTTCTTTAATCGACATCCCGAACTGCGCGGAGCGGTAGAAAATTTAGCTTGTTCTGTAGAAGTTTTAGCCAATATGCATGTACATGAAGATATGAATGCAGAAGATACATTACGTTATGTTTTAGCGAAAATGAAGATTGCTCACAATGCAATTTC
The DNA here is from genome assembly GCF_000746135.1 of Bacillus sp. UNC322MFChir4.1. Taxonomy (NCBI): domain Bacteria; kingdom Bacillati; phylum Bacillota; class Bacilli; order Caryophanales; family Bacillaceae; genus Bacillus; species Bacillus sp. UNC322MFChir4.1. The sequence goes on along the minus strand of NZ_JQKQ01000010.1, from coordinate 198,941 downwards.
ACAAGAAAAAGAAGGCTTACATTTGAACTGACAATTAGTGTCAGTTTTTTTTATTTCTAGTTTGCTCTTATTATTCATACAATGATAAAGTGAAACTTTAATCAGTGGGGGGTTACGGGTAGTTTATCTCCTACCTAACTTCTTAAGAAAAGCGGAAGCAGCTTGCTCAGAATCGCAGGACGCCCACGCATAAGGCAGAGTGGTGCTTTTTGCCTCGTCCGAGGGGGCGAAATGACCGGAGATTCTAAGCCGCTAGAGCTGGACAACAAAGAAATGTGGAAGTGGCTCGTCCAGAATGTGAGGTGGGAGCATTACTGCCCGCGACTAACGGGATAAAAGCATTGAAAAAAGAAGGTGAGCGAGATGAAACTTGAGAAAGCTCTTCACCCAAGCTTTGTAAAGAGATTACAGCATATGCGTTTTATTGGGAAATTTGTAGAAGAGAAAAAGAAGAAGAAAGGGTCATTTTTTGTCGTTTGTCTTTCGCCAATCCCAAACATAATTGAAGCGGCTTTTGGAGAAGATTCACATATATTTGAGGGTTTATATAAAAGTAAACAAAATGAAAAATTCTTTGCCAGTATAAAAGAAGGAAGACGAGAAAAACAATTGTTGCTATTCCAACTTTCTTATATGGAGAACATTTTATATGCAGAATTAATAGCTGCTGAAGAAAGAGAAATTGCAAGCTCCTATAAAATGATTCCTTCTCCTAAACTATCAGTCCCAAAAGCGAGAGAAGTATTTGAAAGAAAACTTGGGAAAGGATATGTTTCATTTCTAGTGCCCAAATTCCCGCATGATTTTGGTACGCCAGAGTTGCTATGGCATGAAGGGCGGATATATGGAAATGTATCTTTAAAACCTTCTATTAGTACCATTACATATCGAGAACTGAGGCGTGATGTTCGTTACCTCGATATGGATGATTGGATGCAGTATGTCGATATGAATGTAGAGAATAGTTTGTTTTTTGTTCGAGCAGAAGTATATGAACAATTAGAAAAACAAATAAAAGAGAATGGAAAACAAATTGAAATCAGCGATACACGTAAACAAGAAAAGAGAAATGAATGGAATGAACGTGAGTATTCTTTTATACAATACGTAAAGAAAATTATCACAGAAAAAGAATTATATATTGATGAAATCGATATTTACAATTTTCATATTTGTGTAAAGACAAATTTATTAACAATAGTAGGTGGTATGCCTGGAATCGGAAAATCACAGTTTGTGCAAGCCTATGCAGAAGCGCTCGGATTAACGTTTGGGAAAGATTTCATTTGGATTCCTGTGTCACCATCGTATCAAGAACCGCATGACGTATTAGGTTATCTTCATTCAAATGGAACGTATATGGAAAGTGAAACTAAACTTGTTCGAACACTGTTAGATGCCGCTAAAAATCCAAATCAATTATATATGATTGTATTTGATGAAATGAACTTGTCATATATTGAACATTGGTTTACTCCTTTTCTATCACTCTTGCAGCTAAATCGGAAAAATCGTATTTTAACTTTATATGCAGCTAGTAATGAAAAAGAACAGGATGTACCACCGCAAATAGAAATTGGTGATAATGTCATATTTATTGGTACAGTTAATTTTGATGAAACAACAAAGGAGCTATCTGACCGTTTATTAGACCGTGTAAATGTCGTATTCCTTCAAAAAATCCCATTTTGTGAGATGAGTATAGTGGAGAGAAAGATGATAAATATTCCGTGTGCATTATCTGTTTCAGCATTAGAATTTCGAATGAATTGGGTTCACCACAAGGTAATGCTTGACGTGTTTACAGATGAAGAGTTGGAGTTATTAGATAAAGTGCATCAACTGTTATTTCTTCACGATGCTTCAAAAGGAATTTCTTTTCGCGTTGCATCGGCAATTGCATCTTATTTACAAAATATTCCGTATGATGAAGGAGAATCTTTGTTAATAAGTCGTGAAGAAGCATTTGATTTACAAATAAAACAACGTATTTTAACGAAGTTACGTGGCACAGAAGCGACAATAGGGGCATTGCTTCGTGAAGAGGGGAAAAAAGAGATGTCTCTTGTACAATTATTACAGTCATCACTTGCAAATCGTGTTTCAACCTTTGAACACTCACTGCTGTATATGAAACAAAAACAGCGAGAGTTGGAGCTGTACGGATATGTTAAATGAAAGTCCGTATGAGACAGAGATTATAGAGACAGGGGAGAGGCTTCCTTTCGTATTGAAAGTGATAGTAGGAGCAGGAGAGAAGGGGGAACATATTGTTTTAAATAAACTTTGTGTTTCACCAGTTACAATTTCTTCATGTGTGTACAAAGTACAAGAATTAAAACCGCTTCGGTTACATATACAATCACAATATCCTATTAAAGTTACGTTTATTTGGAATAAAGTATATGAAGGCCAAAAGCACCATATGGAATGGAAATATGAACTGCATGAAAAACAGCGTACCGTTTTACTGTATGAGCACGGAAAAACGGATTATACATATCCATGGCGCTGCGGTATATATCACTTTGAAGTGCAGATTGGAGAAGAGCTGTTTTACGGAGCATTTCAAATCGTTCCGAAAAATTTTTTTGACGATCAACTAGAGTTAATTCAGCAATATGTAAAGTCTATACTAGGTGGAGTCATTTTAGATCGGGGATATTATAAAAAGACATTTGTTACGTTTGCAGAGATTGAAGATTATTCATATATGCGTATGCTACGTGTGTTGCCGCAAAAAATGAAAAAAGTAAAGCAGTTATATTATGAAGTGCAGCATAAGAAATTTTTTGAACAAGAATATATATGGGAAATAAAAGAGAGAAAGCCCACAAGAAAGAGCATCATTTCACATGAGAAAAAGCCGTATGCAAAAAGATTTAATCGCCGATTTACAGAGCAAAAGCACTGTAATGAAAATGGCTATGTAAAATATAAAACGAAGTTGTTTTATAATAAGCTATTAGAAATTGATTTGTTTTTACGTGAAACGATTCAGAAATTAGAGAGGGCACAGCAAACGCGAAGAGAAGAGAAAAAAGCAGTGCATACCATTATGCAAATGATTGAGCGAAATGGCTCTGTAACTGAGCGAGACAAACAAAAATATAGTAATATTCATTTGTTAAAAGACACTGATTTGCGCAAAATTGCGATGAAAATTCAAGAATATAAAGTGCTATATTCCATTTTGCAAAGTATACTTACGTATTTTTCACATCTTTTATACACACCATTTTGGAGAGGTGTTCGGGAAGAAGCTACGCTTACAACACATACACTCCCCCCTGTTTATCATCAGTTATTACGTCAGCTTGAATTTTTACCGCAGCACAATGAAATAGAACCATCATTTTTATTTGTTTATAAGCCGACATTTTTAATTTATGAGTACTATGCATATTTTACTGTTGTGGCAATTTTACAGGAGATTGGCTTTAACGATGTTCCGTCAATTGCAGAACAAATTCAATCGTATTTCTATTTAGACGGTTTACAAGATGGTACAATAATCGTGTTAGAAAACGAAGAGTTGCAGCTGCATGTGGCATTCAATGATTTAATTGAAACCCATCCACTTATTGCACTTAGTAAACAGAGCCATTTTTATAATGGAGAAGATACAAAAAAACCGGATATTCGTATCGATTGTTATAAGCGAGGGGAAACTGCTTATGAATATCAATCATCAATTATTATTGAAGTAAAATATAGTCCGATGTATAACATTTTTCAGCCAGTTGGAAATACGAAAGCAACCGAGCAGATGTACAAATATTGGTCAATTAAATACGTAGAAGAGCAGGATGGAAAACGATTATTTCACCGCCGTGCAATTTATGAAGTTATATGTGTATATCCAGGCAGTCATTTGCATGCCAAAAAAATTGAAGCAGGTTGCGGTGTATTTTTACAATTGTATCCGTATAAAACAAAAAAAGGAGAAGAGAGGCTAGCGGGGAAGAAAGAATTAGTGAACATTTTTCAGAGATGGCTGGCGGGGATAAGGGAATAATGTTACACTTTATCCCCTGATTGGTCAGTTTTTCTTTTGAAATTTGAGATGTGTAGGGCCTTCTCAAGATGTAACATGTTTTTCAGGGGATTTTTGTATAAATTTAAAAATAATTTAGGAACCATTATTTTTAAATGAAAAATATTTTTTCTTGCATAGCAAGTTACCTTTTTATATGATAGATTGTGAAAGCGCTAACAAAAGTAAATGGCGATGGGAAAGGCGGGGAAGTATGTTCCAACGTGTTCAAACAAAGGAAGAACATTTTTGGTTCGAACAATTATGGGGAGATTTTTGTGAAGAACGAAACTTAATGTTTGTAGAACGAAATTTAACACCTTCAAGATTTTTATTGATAGAGGACAATCATTATATCGGAACCATTGAATGCATAAATTATACAACACCTGAACAATCGAATTCCGAGTTTTTTTATCCGTTTTCTGAAAATGAATATATAAAAGGGTTAAAAAACTTGTACGAAGTTGGAAAGTTAAGTATTGCAAAAACATCTCGCGGTCGTGGGCAATTTAAACAACTTGCGACGATTTTATTTATACATGCATTAGAAGTTAAAGCAGAGTGGTATATTGCGGTTGTAACAAAGCGTATGTATATGTACTTACGTTCATTAGGGTTTCCAATAGAACCAATTGATGATGCATTTCCTGTTAATGATGAGATACAAGGTGTACCAGTTTGTATTCATGTTTTGAAAGGATTAACACATATGTACTCCTTGAAAGAATTTCGTGACGTGATTCAAGGAAATGAACATGCACAAGCACTAATTAAAGAAAACAGTAAAAAAATTATGTTAACAAGGTAATTATTGTCACATAATTGCATCATTCCATGTGATTCTCATCACATCTTTCGATAGTGATTTGTATTACGCTTACACTATAAAGATTGCTAGAGAGGGGATGGGAATGATGTTTTGTCATCAATGTGAACAAACGTCTACCGGAGGATGTAAAATTATCGGAGTTTGTGGAAAAGATGAAACCATTGCAAGTTTACAAGATATTATCGTCTTTGCATTAAAAGGAATTGCTGCATATCGTACCCACGCAGCGCAGCTTGGGTACACAGACCCATTTGTAGATGCAGTAGTAAATGAAGCATTATATATGACGTTAACAAATTCAAACTTTAATGAACAAGAACATTTAGATATGGCAATGAAAGTTGGGAAAGCTGCAATTCATGTGATGGAATTACTTGATAAGGCACATATTGATCATTTCGGAGTGCCAGAACCAGTACAAATTACACAAAATCGCGCCTATGGAAAAGCGATTGTTGTTACAGGACATAATTTGTTCGCGTTAGAAGAGTTATTAAAGCAAACAGAAGGAACAGGTATCAATATTTATACACATTCTGAAATGCTGCCAGCACATGGCTATCCGCAGTTGAAAAAATATACGCATTTAAAGGGGAATATCGGAAAGGCTTGGTATGATCAGCGTCGTTTATTTGAAAAATTTTCAGGAGCTATATTAGCAACGACAAATTGTGTCATGCCAATTAAAGGAACATATGCAAACCGTTTCTTTTCCTATGATGTTGCAGGATTAGAAGGAGTACGTAGGATTGAAAATAATGATTTTACATCGCTTATTGAAACGGCGTTGGAGCTTCCAGATGTCCAAATGGAGTCAGAAGAACAGTTAACAACGGGATTTCACCATGAAACTGTATTATCCCTTGCACCAGAAATAATTGATGCGGTGAAAGCTGGTAAAATTCAACGTTTCTTCGTCATTGCTGGCTGTGATGCACCTGGCAAAGGCGGAGAATATTACCGGGAATTAGCAACATCCTTACCAGCAGAAACAGTTATTTTAACGACATCTTGCGGGAAATTCCGCTTTAATGACGTAGATTATGGTGTTGTACCAGGAACAAATATACCGCGTTATATTGATCTCGGACAATGTAATAATTCGATTTCAACAGTAAAAATTGCAGCCGCTTTAGCAGAAGCATTTCAATGTGAAGTGAATGAATTGCCAGTTAGCATTGTATTATCTTGGTTTGAGCAAAAGGCTGTAGCCATTTTACTCGGATTATTTAGCCTTGGTATTCAAGATATTCGTATCGGCCCGAAAGCACCGGAGTTTATATCACCAAGTGTACTACAAGTGTTACAGGACGCATTTCGTTTAAAACTCATTACAACGGCAGAAGAAGATATGAAAGTGATGTTATCATAATGAAAAAGGTGATGTTCAATGAACGTCACCTTTTTCATTACGTGTATTAAAATCCAAAAATACTTAAAAGCATTTTCCGACGTTTTGGTTTTTCTTCTTGTTTTGACGCTGCGACTTCCTGTGTAATATAGATAGATTCTTTTTGTTTAAGTGCTGCTTCTAATTGGTTAATTTTTGCATACATTTCTTCCATTTCATTTCGGTGTTGTAACAACTGATAACTTACGACATCATCTGCTTTATTGTGTAATTTTTCTTCTAGCCGATCTAATCGTAAGGATAGATGTTTTAATTCTTTTATAAACTGTTCCATTTCATTTGACGGTGCTGCTTCAGCAGCATGATAGGAAGATGGTTCATGATTTTGACTTGGTGCAGATCGCTGGAAATCAAGCATTTGTTGTAAATCTTTTTCGAAAAAAACATAGTGGCCAAATTTATTCTTTTTTAACTCTAATCCCATTTGCTGTGCAAGGCGGATAACAGCTTTTGGACTAATCCCTAACGTTTTGGCAATCATCGGCGTTTTATACTCCACAATAACCCCTCCTATATTTCATTAATTAGAAGGTTTCGTGATAACTTGTTTGTTCCCTGCATAGCTGACAAAAGAAGCGAGGAATCGGCAAAGAAAGTGCTTTTTGACAAAAATAAATTTTTTTAGGATAGAAACATCTCGAAAATGAAAAAAATGTCTATATATATCTAGTTTGATTTTTCGACATATAAGTCACTTCTATGCAAAATACAATATGACCGCTACTTGCTTTTTTTTGTTTTAAACCTTACCAGGCATAGAATAAGAACCTGGCCGCTTCTATGCCTGACAAGCTGCTCTCGCCATCCCGGAAAGAAAGAGTGTTTTTTTTATGTCGATTTTTTAATTTGTATGTATATAATTTCAGTTGTTTCTCTTATTTGACGGAGAGTATAAGTTTCGTTATCATAAACGTAAATATCTTTATCATGTATGCATATAATGTATAAAAGGGAATTACTAGTGTAGAAACTTGTAAGATTGTTAGAGTAGTCTTTTCTTTAGAATAAAACAATTAGGAGGTGGCTTCCTTACTTACAAAGTGAGTAAGGAAACGTATTTGGACATATTTAGTATAAGTATGGTGATTGTTTTAATTGCCTTAACTGCTTTCTTTGTTGCAGCTGAATTTGCAATTGTCAAGGTTAGGAGCTCACGTATCGATTATTTAATTGGAGAAGGAAATAAACGTGCAATTGCAGCGAAAACAGTCATTACAAACTTAGACGAGTATTTATCAGCATGTCAGTTAGGGATTACAGTGACAGCACTCGGCCTTGGTTGGCTAGGAGAACCGACAGTGAAACGTATGCTGGAACCGATTTTTACAAAATTGGAAGTGCCTCCCTCGGCGACATCTATATTATCTGTTTTTCTAGCTTTTATGTTCATTACCTTTCTTCATGTTGTTGTAGGCGAACTAGCTCCGAAAACATTGGCGATTCAGAAGGCAGAAGGAATTAGCTTATCAGTTGCAAGACCGCTTATCTTCTTCTATCGACTTGCGTATCCTTTTATTTGGACATTGAATGGTTCAGCGCGTATAGTTACAAGAATGTTTGGTATAATGCCAATGCAAAAGCATGAAGCAGCACATTCAGAAGAAGAGTTACGTATGCTTGTATCAGAAAGTTATAAAAATGGTGAAATTAATCAATCAGAATATAAATATGTGAATAAAATTTTTGAATTTGACGATCGAATAGCGAAAGAAATAATGGTTCCACGAACAGAAATGGTCATTTTAGAGAAAGAGCAATCTGTTATGGAAGCAATGAAAATGATGTCAAATGAGAAATATACGAGATATCCTGTCATTGACGGTGACAAAGATCATGTTATTGGCTTTGTAAACTTTAAAGATATTTTCAAAGATTTTGTGAAACATAATGGCACAAATAATAAAGAAACTGTTGCGCAGTATGCTCGTCCAATTATTCAAATTATTGAATCCATCGCTATTCATGATTTATTTGTGAAAATGCAACGGGAACGCACGCATATGGCAATTTTAGTGGATGAGTACGGCGGGACATCGGGAATTGTAACAGTTGAAGATATATTAGAAGAAATTGTTGGCGACATACAGGATGAATTTGATACAGATGAAAAGCCAGAAATTCAGCGCATTAGCGAAACAAGATTAATTTTAGAAGGAAAGGTACTTGTTAGTGAAGTGAATGTATTGTTAGGACTTGCGATCGACGATGAAGATGTTGATACAATTGGAGGCTGGATTTTAACAGAACATCTTGAAATTGAACAAGGTGATAGTATCGATATTGAAAATTATAAGTTTCGTATTGTTGAATTAGATGGATATTACATTAAACAAATTGAAGTGACAAAGCAACTTACAGTTCAGTCTGCAGAGGTAGTAGAACAGCCCGTTTCATTTCAAGAACAAGTCAGTTCATAACCTTTACCTTTAAGGTGAGGTTTTTTATTTATCCCGCTATTCGTGGGCAGTAAGACCCCCACCTCAAGATTCAGAGAGAAGCAAAGAAGATAGGTGGGGGATAACTGCCCGTAAAAGCCCGATTGGTTCAACTAACCGTCAGTGGGGGATGAAGAAAACCCCCACTGACGGAAGTTTCACTTTATCGTACAAAATACGCCCGTTTAGAGGCCGGGCGTATTTTGTCAGTTCATTTCTTGCTTGTATATTTCATCTTCTACATAAATCTGTTCTTTTTCAATTGCTGTATTATGTGCGAGAACAAGTCCAATTGGTGTATTTGCATCTTTATTTTGTACAATTGTAAAAGGCACTTGTTTTTCATTTGCTAATGTAATGTATTTAGATAAATGTGGATAAGCGATGTTACCGTTCACATACAATGTTAATCCTTTAGAAGAACTAATACGATCTTTAATCTCTGGATATACGCTTTTTTGCATCACTTGTCCGATCGTTAATGCTATTTCTACACGTTCACGCAATGTGCTTAAAAACATGTTACGCTCTTCAGGTTTGTTTTGTTTTTGGCCGTGAATGCCTTCTTGAAGATAGTCTTCCACATTTTTATTTATCATTTTTTTCACACCTTTCCTGTTTATATTGTATGAAAAAAATGAAAAGGATGCAAAAAAAATAATTTCACATACTATATTGAAAAATTTTATCAACATGAAATAACAAAATGTGACAATAGTGTCTTAACGAAAAATGTTTTTTGTGTTAATATTCAAAATATATATATAGGGTATTTTTCGTATGGAGATGGAGGGAATGGGGGTTTTTCCGATCGAGGATATTAGTAAAATGTTTTGTACGTACTTAAAAATGAATAATCAGCAATTCGTAGAGAAATGGAAAAACAAAATTATTATTTCAGAAAATGATCCTTTTAAACAAGAAATCGTTGAGAACGGAGAAGAAATATTATCATTAATGATTGAGCTTATTATGAGTGAGAAAGATATTGAGCTTATTAGACCATTATGTGAGAAAATTGCCATTGAACGTGCGAAGGCAGACGCAAATATTGGCGATTTTGTCTATAATGCAAATGTAGGGCGGAATGAATTATTTGAAGCGATGTGTGAATTGGATGTGAACGCTCGTGAATTGAAACCAATCATGGGTAAGATACATATTTGTTTTGATCGTTTAATTTATTATACAGTTCTGAAATATTCGGAGATTATTTCGAAAAATTTGGAAGAAAAGCAAAAATTTATTAATGAAACACATAAAGAGAGATTGACAATATTAGGGCAAATGTCAGCGAGTTTCGTTCATGAATTTCGTAATCCATTAACATCTATTATGGGATTTGTAAAATTGTTAAAATCAGATCAACCGAATCTTCCGTATTTAGATATAATTTCACATGAGCTTGATCAATTAAATTTTAGAATTTCTCAATTTTTACTTGTATCAAAAAAAGAAATATGGAATGAAGCAGAAAGATTTTGGCTGAATGACTTATTTCATGATATTATTCATTTCTTATATCCGAGTTTAGTGAATGCAAATGTTTCTATTGAGAAAAATTTGCCGTATCCAATACCATTTACAGGGTATCGAAGCGAAGTTAGACAAGTGTTTTTAAATATTTTAATGAACTCTATTGACGCTCTTGAAGGAATAGATGAAAGCAAGAGAATTGTTATTGAAATTTGTGAAGATGAAGAATTAATACATATTTTTATTAAAAACAACGGACCGATGATTCCAATAGAAAATATAGAAACAATATTTGAACCATTTGTAACTACAAAGAAGTTAGGAACTGGAATTGGTTTATTTGTTTGTAAACAAATTGTGGAGAAACATAAAGGGTACATTACGTGTAAGTCAACAAAAGAGTGGACAGAATTTCATATTTCGTTTGAAAAAGCAATATAACGGCAGAGCGAGCGGTCAGTCTATAAACGTATCGATTATAGACCACATATAACGGTCTTTTTTAAGAGGCGCAGAGCATTTGGCTGTGCATGGCAGCAATTTGTATGTCGAAAAATTAAAATGGATTTATATATTTTTTAATAGGTACTAAAGTGTGGTACATTGTACATTTAAAAACACACCGTTCTCATTTTGAACGGTGTGTTTTTGTTGAAAGAAAAGTTGATATATTTTTATGTTTTGAAACAAAAAATTAAAATGCCCAATTACCATTTCTAAAGATAGGCTCAAATTTTCCATCTAATGTTTCACCATCAATATCGAGGTTGGCAGATCCAACCATAAAATCAACATGTGTAATACTATCGTTTAATCCATTGTTTTGCAGATCTTCTTTACTCATATGAATACCGTCTTTGATACACATAGGGAGTGCACTGCCTAATGCAAGATGACAGGATGCATTTTCATCAAACAATGTGTTGAAAAAGATAACGTTTGTATTAGAGATAGGTGAATCGTACGGAACGAGCGCAACTTCTCCTAAGTGCAAGGCGCCTTCATCTGTTTCTAATAATTTTTTCAAAGTTTCATAACCAGTTTCGGCTGAAAAATCAACAACTTTTCCTTCACGGAAAGTAAGAGAAAAATTATTGATTAATGTACCGCCATAATTTAAGGGCTTTGTACTTCCTACTACACCGTTTACACCAGTTTTTAATGGGACAGTAAATACTTCTTCTGTAGGCATGTTCGGTATAAACGGAGTATGTATTTTATTTTGAAATTGTGCACTTAACCATTTGTGAGTATCCGGAAGTTCTATCGTTAAATCAGTTTTATCAGATTTATAGTGCAGCTTTTTATACTTTTTCTCATTTAAATGATGTGCTTTACTATTTAATAATTGAATATGATTTTGCCATGCCTGTATTGGATTATCATCAGTTACTCTTGTAGTTGTAAAGATAAGCTCCCATAATTTATTGACACCTTCTTCAGCACTAAGTTCAGGAAAGATTTGCGACGCCCATTCGGTGGTTGGAAAAGAGATAATAGACCAACTACATTGACTATTAACTCGGTATTCGGTCAGTTCCTTCATACCAGCTGCACTTGTTTTCATCGCAATTGCAAGTCGTTCTGCATCAATATCTTGAAGAAGAGTAGGGTTAGATGCATCAACATACAAAAAGGCAGCGTTGTTTTTCGCTAATTCAACAAGTCCTTTTGCTTTCCAGTGAGGGAATTCCTTCAAACCTTCTAGTGGTGAATGTAAGTATTTAATTAACGTTAAATCTTCATCCGAGTATTCGACATGGACATTTTTTGCTCCAGATTTATAGGCTTGCTTTGATAGTTCACGAACTAAGCGTGAAGATGTAATAGGGGCATGGATAACGAGAGTTTGTCCTTCTTGAATATTAATCCCAATTTGTATAACTAATTGCGCGTACTTTTTTAAATTTTCTTCAAAATGAGTCATGTTCAACCTCCTGGAAATATATATTTATTTACAATTATAAATAAAATTCAATATTTTTTCTATTCTGTTTTTTTGTTAGTCGCATGTTTATGGAAAACTAATTTGTCAAAAATAAACTCTCCAGTTTTGGGGATTTATTTACATAACCAAGTGTAACAATCGTATAAATTTTATTTGCCTCAATTTTCACCTCAGGTATTGTTAAAATAACGTTTTTTGTTCCTGCAGCACTTATTTCAATATCTGCGACTCCAGGGCTCACTTGTAAATAATCTGTTGCTTGTTTAAATATAACCTTTTCAAACAGGCTTTCCCCATCTTTTAAAGCCACATCTACTTGAGGTGCATCAGGAGATAAATGAACGAATCGTATTTTGGCTTGTCCATATGGAAGAGGTGTATTATCAGTTAAATGTAGAAGTTGCAGTTTATCGGAATTTCCAGCTGCCGCAAAAGTATATGCATGATTTCCCATTACAGGAGCGAGCGTTGAAAAGATGGGGGTTTCTTTGCCAGTAGGTACGATATCAACGCGGTATTGTCCTTGGATAAGTGAAAGATATGGACTATATTGCTTAAATGAAATGTTTTTTACTACTTTTTGTCCATTCATGACAATATCAATAGCAGATAAATCAGGAGAAGCGTGTAGGATTCGAACGTAAGAGGGTAATGATTGCTCACTTGAAAATGGTAGTGATACACGATTCTTCTCATAAGCTTGTACGAATTGTTTCATCACCTCATAGTGTCTTAAGTATACTTCCATATATTTTTGGGGATTTGTATATTTGTAATAACGAGCAAGTTGCTCATACATCGAAGCTTGCTGCGCGTATTTTTCTCCTTCAAATGAATTCATTGATATGCCTCCCTCTTTTCTCATTATTACAACTATATGCATGTACAAGGAGAAGATATGCAAAAAAAGCCTTAAGTGGATGAAATCTCTATCTGAACTGGAGATTTTTTTAATTTCTAGGCAAACACACATACAAAATAATGTTTGTCCTACATATTTTGTAAATGTAAACTATTTTAAATGGATGTAAGGAGTGAAAAATTATGTGGGGCTATGGTGGAGGATATCCAGGCTATGGCAGTGGTTATGGCTGCGGTGGTGCTGGAGGCTGTGGTTTTGGCTTTGCAATCGTGGTCGTGTTGTTTATTTTATTAATTATAATTGGAGCTACTTGCGTACGTTTCTAATTATGCAGAAAGAGCGTCATGGTGAACCGATTAAAAATAAAGTGAAACTTCCATCAGTGGGAGTCTTTTCGCCTCACTGATGAAAAGTTTGCCCAATTGGGTTTATACAGGCAGTTATCCTCCACCTAGCTTTATTGCCTCTTTTAAATGTGAGGTGGGGGTCTTACTCTCCAGTGATGCAGAAATGATTAATCGGTTCTTTCTTGTTTTGGATGCTATTTTTATTTGTTTGCATAAAAAAACGTGATTTTTCACGAACATTTAAACATTTTTATTAATAATCGTTCGTTAAATCTGTTGACTTTCCAAATGGGACATGATACCTTTAGTAAGGGTTTTCTTAGGAATGCAATGGGGGAATGAATATATGAATACGAACTATGATGTAATTGTTGTAGGTGCAGGTCCTGCGGGGATTTTTACTTGCTATGAAACAACTGGTAAAATGCCAGATGCAAAGGTGCTATTAATCGATAAAGGACATGATATATATCGACGTAATTGTCCGATTCTTCAAAAGAAAATAACGAAATGTCCGCCTGCTGTTGGAAAGAAAGAGTATGCAGGATGTTTACCAGCATGCTCTATCACAAATGGATTCGGCGGGGCAGGAGCATATTCAGATGGGAAATTTAACATTACAAGTGAATTCGGTGGTTGGATGACAGATTATTTATCGCCATCGACAGTAATGGACTTAATCAAATATGTAGATGAAATTAACTTAGCACACGGCGCAACTACTTCAATTACAGATCCATTAACGGATGAAGTTCGTGATATTGAAAAACGTGCTTATGCAGCGGGGTTAAAACTATTACGTGCGCAAGTTCGTCACTTAGGTACAGAACAAAACTTAGAAATTTTAAAAAGCATTTTCGAATATTTAAAAGAGAAAATTGACATGAAATTTAAAGTGGAAGTGGACGATATCGTAACTGAAAAGGCAGAGAATGAACATACCGTTCGTGGAATTGTTTTAAAAGATGGAACAATATTATCTGCAAAAAAAGTAGTCATTGTACCAGGTCGTGATGGATCTGCTTGGCTTACTAAAATTATGAAAAAACGCCGTTTAAAAATGAACACGAACCAAGTAGACATCGGTGTTCGCGTTGAAACTTCAAATATTGTGATGGAAGAAATAAATAGGCATCTCTATGAAGGAAAATTCGTATTCAACACATCTGTAGGAACGCGAGTACGCACATTCTGTAGTAATCCATCTGGTCACGTCGTTGTTGAAAATCATTCTGGTATTATGACAGCGAATGGTCACGCGTACAAAGATTCTGCGCTAGGTAGTGATAATACGAACTTTGCGCTCTTAGTATCACATCAATTTTCTGAGCCATTCGATCAGCCGAACGAATATGCACATGAAGTTTCACGCTTAGCAAATCGCATTTCAATGGGCGGGGTTACGATACAAAAATATGGAGATATCTTAAAAGGTCGCCGTTCTACACCGAAGCGTATTCAAGAAGGGTTTCTTGAGCCAACATTAAAAGAAGCGGTACCAGGAGACTTAGGTCTTGTATTGCCATACAATACAATGAAGAGCTTAATTGAAATGACTGAGGCATTAAACCATGTCACACCAGGCATTGCCTCTGAACATACATTATTTTACGGTGTAGAAGCGAAATTCTACTCTGCAAGACCAAAACTTAATAAACACTTTGAATCAGAAATTTCCGGTTTATACTTAGGCGGAGACGGTGCTGGCGTAACACGGGGATTAGCACAAGCAAGTGCATGTGGTGTTCATATTGCTCGTAATATCGTAGAATATTTAACTAGCAAGACAGAAAAAAGAGAAGAAGTTGTAGTGGGATAATATACAGTAGGAGAACCTCGTCTTATCATAGGACGAGGTTCTTTTTGTGAAAATTTTGTCTAAATTTGTTTGAAAGTATATGGAATAAAATGAAGAAGTAAGAAGGAAATTTACTAGAGGGTTGTCGAAGTTTACATATTAGCAACATGTTTTCGCTTAAAATGATAGTTTAGAAGAGAGGAGTACGTGGTTTTTAATTGATGTTTTCGTTTGGATAGGGAGGGATGTAGAGAAAACGTTGTTGATTTATAGGTTTTTATTTCTGAAATTTCTTTCTATTTTATTTTTATGCATTTATTTTTATATTCTATAATATTGGCTTTTTAATAGATTCACTGCTTAAGCAGAGAGTTCTTTTTTTTATGAAAGAAGAATTGATTTTCTACATATTTATATATGAGTTGAAGAAACGGGGGGAACGTCATGCGTGATTACTTAATTAAGCCACTTGTTGGTCAACCGTATCCGATGATTTCACACGGGAAAGGTGTTTATTTATATGATCAAAATGGAAATAAATATTTTGATGGTTCGTCAGGAGCGATTACAGCAAGCATTGGTCATGGTGTAACAGAGATTGCAGAGGTTATTAAACAGCAAGCAGAAGAAATTGCTTTTGTATATCGTTCACAGTTTACGAGTGAGCCAGCAGAGAAGCTAGCGAAGAAGCTAAGCGATTTAAATATGGGCGATTTAAATTGGAGCTTTTTCGTGAATAGCGGTACAGAAGCAAATGAAACGGCTATGAAGATTGCGATTCAACATTTTCAAGAGCGCGGTATTCAAGGAAAGAATAAAATTTTGTCACGCTGGATGAGTTATCACGGAATTACGATGGGAGCATTATCATTGTCTGGGCATCCATTGCGTAGACAACGTTTTGTTTCCATTTTGGAAGATTACCCGACATTACCAGCACCGTATTGTTTCCGTTGCCCTGTACAAAAGGTGTACCCAACATGTCAACTTTCGTGTGCGACAGAGTTAGAGCGATCCATTGAACGTATTGGCGCAGAGCATATTGCAGCGTTTATTGCGGAGCCAATTATTGGTGCAGCTGGGGGAGCTGTAGTACCACCGAAAGATTATTATAAGGTGATTAAAGAGATTTGTGAGCATTATGATATTTTATTTATTGCTGATGAAGTTATGACAGGACTAGGCCGCACAGGAGCATGGTTTGCGATGGAGCATTGGGATGTCCAGCCGGATATTATGACGCTCGGAAAAGGATTAGCAGCTGGTTATGCGCCAATTGCTGCCACGATGGTAAGTGATCGTGTGATGGAACCGATTTTACGAGGGTCTCGTTCTGTGATGAGCGGACATACATTGAGTGCAAATCCACTATCTGCGGCGACAGCTTTAGCGGTAATTGAATATACAGAGAAGCACCGTTTACCAGAAGAAACTGCTGAAAAAGGGAAATATTTAATGGCAGGTTTGCAAAAGGTGCAGCAACAATCGACAATCATTGCTGATGTACGCGGGAAAGGATTGTTAATCGGGGTAGAATTGCAACCGTTTACAAAGGCGTCTGAACTTATTTCTGTTGCGGCGAAAAACGGTCTTCTTTTATACCAAGCTGTATCGGGACAAGCGGGTAAGGAAGATAGTGCATTATTAGTTGCACCGCCGCTTACGACTACATATGCAGAGCTTGATGAACTACTTCATATTTTTGCGAAAAGCGTAGAAGAAATGACGCAAAAAGGAGGGCATAGTATCGTATGACAACTATTACAAATACATTTGGAAAGATAAAAACAATACAAGATGTTATGCCATATTTTCATGATGAGATGACGCTTATGTTTGGAGGATTTGGAGGGATTGGTTCTCCTCCCTCTTTAATTCAAGCAATCTTAGATAAAGGAATTCGTGATTTACATTTAATTGGAAATGATACAGGTTTTCCTGATGTAGGCATTGGCCGTCTTGTAACAAATGAGCGTGTAAAATCGTTAATTACATCACATATCGGTTCAAATCCAAATGCAGGACGGCAGTTAAATGAAGGGAGATTACAAATTGAATTCTCTCCTCAAGGCACATTAGCAGAACGAATTCGAGCTGGAGGAGTAGGACTAGGTGGTGTTCTTGTTGATGTTGGGATGGATACAATTGTAGAAGAAGGAAAACGAACGGTTGAAATAAATGGGAAGACATATTTGATTGAAACGGCCCTAACTGCAGAAGTATCTATCGTGTTTGCGAAACAAGCAGACCCGTTTGGAAACCTAGTGTTTGATAAAAGCGCGCGCAATATGAATCCACATGTCGCGATGGCCGGTGATATTACGATCGTCGAGGCTGAAGAAATTGTTCCACTTGGAGAACTCGATCCAGAAGAAATTATCACGCCTGGTGTATTTGTTGATTATATCGTTCCATCGGAAGGAGTGAACTGGAAATGGGCATGGGAGTAGATGTTCGCAACAAAATTGCAAAACGTGCGGCAAAGGAAATTCAAAACGGGATGATTGTGAATTTAGGAATCGGCATCCCATCTCTTATTCCGAATCATTTGCCAGATGATATGCATGTTATGTTTCATGCGGAAAATGGCATTGTAGGTATGGGGCCAACACCGGTAAAAGGCGAAGAGGATGAAAATTTATGTAATGCGGCTGGCTTGCCAACATCAATTATTGCCGGAGCTAGTTATTTTGATAGCAGCACAGCATTTGGAATGATTCGAAAAGGATTACTTGATGTTACCATTCTAGGGTCACTACAAGTAAGTGAAAAAGGTGACTTAGCAAATTGGATTGTACCTGGAAAGCGTGTACCAGGAATAGGTGGTGCCATGGATTTAGCACAAAAGGCAAAACGTGTTGTCGTTGTAATGAGTCATGTCGATAAATACGGAAAATCCAAAATTGTTTCAGAATGTACACTTCCGCTTACGTCAAAACGATGTGTAGACGTCATTATTACAGATATGGCTGTAATGGAAGTAACACCGAAAGGATTAGTATTGCAAGAATTAATGAGTCCGTACACAGTAGAAGATATTAAAAAATGTACAGAAGCTGCTTTTCATGTAAGTCCATCTTTACTAGTGATTGACTGAAAGGGGAGGTAACAATTGGAGCAATATAAAAAACAAGTGTGTGAATATATTGAAAGTCATGAAAATATGAGTGTGAAATTATTAAAACGTTTAATTCAAGAAAAAAGCACGAGCGGAGATGAAAGCGGTGCGCAGGCAGTAGTAATTGAAAAGCTGCGTGAGCTTGGTTTAGATTTGGATATTTGGGAGCCGTCGTTTACGAAAATGAAAGATCATCCGTATTTTGTTTCACCGCGTACAAGTTTTAATGATAGTCCTAATATTGTAGCAACATTAAAGGGTCGCGGCGGCGGAAAGTCGATGATTTTAAATGGTCATATTGATGTGGTGCCTGAAGGAGATTTGAAGCAGTGGGAGCATCATCCGTATGCAGGAGAAAAAATTGGGAATCGTATATACGGTCGCGGCACTACTGATATGAAAGGTGGTAATGTATCGCTCATGCTGGCGATAGAAGCCATTGTAGCAACAGGCATTTTTCTAAAGGGAGATGTATATTTTCAAAGTGTAATAGAAGAAGAGAGCGGCGGCGCAGGTACGCTTGCGACACTTTTACGAGGTTACGAGGCAGATGGCGTAATTATTCCAGAACCAACGAATATGAAATTTTTCTCGAAACAACAAGGTTCAATGTGGTTTCGTTTATTCGTAAAGGGGAAAGCTGCGCATGGTGGGACACGTTATGAAGGTGTAAGTGCTATTGAGAAAAGTATGCTTGTTGTTGAGCATATGAGGAAGCTAGAAGAAAAACGAAATGAGCGGATTACGGATCCTTTATATAAAGGAATTCCGATTCCAATCCCGATTAATATTGGGAAAATTGAAGGTGGCAGTTGGCCAAGTTCTGTACCTGATTTTCTTACTTTAGAAGGCAGATACGGCGTAGCGCCAAATGAAAGTATGGAAGATGCAAAAATAGAATTTGAAAATTGGGTAGGACAGTTAAATCAGGTAGATTCATGGTTTACAGAACATCCAGTAGAGGTAGAATGGTTTGGCGCACGATGGGTTCCGGGGGAATTGGAAGAAAACCATCCGCTTATCACGACACTAAAAGATAATTTTTTACATATTGAAGGCACAGAGCCAATTGTTGAGGCATCACCTTGGGGAACAGATGGAGGGTTATTTACACAAATCGCAAATATTCCAACGATCGTATTTGGTCCAGGGGAAACGAAAGTCGCACATTATCCAAATGAATATATTGAAATTGATAAAATGATTGCAGCGGCAAAGATTATTGCATGTACACTGCTGGATTGGTGCGAGGTGGACCAATGAAATATTACGAAGAATTTGTAGAACAGACGAAGTACTATACTTTAGAAGGCACGTTAGATTATTTTAATAAACGTATTCGAGTTGACCATTATAAGGGAAATGTTGAAAAAGTAATGCATAGAGTTGAAGAACTCGCAAACTCTCATTCTTTCACGAAATTAATTATTAAAGGAAAGGGAGAGCACATTTCTGAGTGGCTCTCTCTTGGCTTTGCGCTAGAAGCAAATATTCCTCAATACTTCCAGGGGCATGATGCATATTTTATGGTAAAGTATCGGGATGATGAGCGCCGTAATAGCGTGCAGTGGGTGAAGGAAGATGAAATTTTAAGTGGTGTAATTGCTAAGAAAGTAATAGAAAAAGAAATACAAGTACAGTTTATATTACGAAAAGCGACAGAAGAAGATGCACAGCAGCTTGCGGATGTATTTGGAAAAGTATTTGAGATTTATCCAACACCTTTAAATGAAGTCGATTATATTGTGAAAACGATGAAGGAAGATACAATTTATTACGTGTATGAAACGGATGGAAAGATTATAAGCACCGCTTCAGCAGAAATAAACGTAAAAGAAGGAAATGCAGAATTAACAAATTGTGCAACATTACCAGAGTATCGAAAACACGGTTTTATGAAAAGTTTACTGATGAAGTTAGAAGAGGAACTGCAAGAGAGAGGTATTTTTTGTTCGTATACAATCGCGCGGGCACTTTCATTTGGTATGAACGCAGCATTTTATCAGCTTGGATATACGTATACAGGCCGACTTGCGAATAACTGTTATATTTTCGATAAGTTAGAGGATATGAACGTTTGGGTAAAGGATTTATCTCGTATTTCGTAGATAACAGTTCATAAAGAATCAACTTACTTAACTTCCATAAGCGTAGAAGAAAATATCTTCGCTGATGGGAGTTTCATTTTAGTGATTGATGCTCAAAATTTGGCACCATAATTGCTGATTTTTGAGCAAAGGAGGGAAGTACGTTGCTGGCGATTTCAACACAAGAAGTGATTGAAGCGATTTTAAGTAGCATTGATGAAGCTATTCATGCAGTAGATGAAAATGGGGTTACGATTTTTTATAACACTGTGGCAGCAAAACATGATGGATCGAATGTAGAAGATGTACTTGGTAAATATTTATTAGAAGCATTTCCCTCGTTAACGCCAGAAACGAGTACACTGTTAAAGGTATTGCAAATGAAAAAGCCAATCCTACACCAAGTGCAACGATATCAAAATCAAAGGGGAGAAGATGTATACACGGTGAATACAACGCTTCCTATTTTTATAGAAGGACGCATAGCAGGCGCTGTTGAAATTGCAAAAGATTATTCTACGATTCAAAAGTTAACGGAAAAAATTGCTGACCTGCAGTCGAAAATGAAACGGTCATCACCGAAAAAAGCACCATACAGGCATGTAGCATTCGATACGATTATAACGAATGATAAGCGCTTTTCACAGGCGAAACAATTGGCGCAAAAGGTTGCAACTACAAATGCAAACGTGCTGATTTACGGTGAAACAGGGACGGGAAAAGAGTTATTTGTACAAGCGATACACGAAGCATCGAAACGAAGAAATAACGCGTTTATTGCTCAAAACTGTGCTGCTTTGCCAGAATCATTACTTGAAAGCTTACTGTTTGGAACGACAAAAGGAAGCTATACAGGTGCCATAGAGCGCGCCGGCTTATTTGAACTTGCGGACGGTGGTACCTTATTTTTAGATGAACTGAATTCGATGCCGTTAGATTTACAAGCAAAAATGCTTCGTGTACTAGAAGATGGTGTTATTCGCCGCATCGGTGATAATAAAACAAGAAAAGTTGATGTGCGTGTAATTACAGCGATGAATCAACCTCCAGATGAGTGTCTTCGTGAAAATAAAATTCGTACAGATTTGTATTATCGGTTAAATGTGTTTTCCTTATTTATTCCGCCGCTTCGTGAGCGAAAGGAAGATATTTTATTGTTAGCTCCGCACTTTTTGAAAGCTTATAATAAGGAATATAAAAAGAATGTAGTTGGAATAGATGAAGATGCAAAGCAGCACTTACTTCAATACAATTGGCCAGGTAATGTACGTGAATTAAAGCATATGATTGAACATGCGGTCATTGTAGCAGAAGGGAAAATGCTAACATTATCTTGTTTACCACGTTCGTTTCGACAAACACCGCATCTGCCGAAAAAGTCGATATTACCACTTCGAGAGGCACTTCATCAAACGGAAAAAGACTTGATTGAACAAGCAATGTTAGAATCGAAAGGAAACGTTTTACAGGCTGCAAAGTTGTTAGGCATTCCAAGACAAACGTTGCAGTATAAATTAAATAAATATGCGAAATATGCCGAATAATTGGCAGCTTTTTGTGCATTTGCACCAATAAATGAGTGCTTACATATATAAAAGTAAAGAAAATTCTGTTTCTTTTAAGGGGTATTTATTTTTTGTTTTCGTATAAAACGATATTTTTATAGTAAGAAAGCTTGTAATAGTTAAGGTTGTACTAGTAAAAGCGAATCAAAATCTAGATGTAACCGATAAAGTTGGCATGATTATTGCTTTAATAAGTAGTGAGCGTTTAAAAAGGGGGAATGGCAATGTTACAAGACGTATATAAACCACAACGTCATTGGAAAGATATTGAATTATGGAAAGATGTTACAGAGGAACAATGGAATGATTGGATTTGGCAGTTAACAAATACAATTAAAACATTAGATGATTTAAAGAAAGTTATTAATTTAACACCGGAAGAAGAAGAAGGTGTTAAAATTTCAACAAAAACAATCCCATTAAACATTACACCATACTATGCATCCCTTATGAATCCAGATGATCCACGTTGTCCAATTCGTATGCAATCTGTTCCGATTACAGAGGAATTATATAAAACGAAGTATGATTTAGAAGACCCGCTTCATGAAGATGAAGATTCACCAGTTCCAGGATTAACTCATCGTTATCCAGACCGTGTTCTTTTCCTAGTTACAAATCAATGTTCGATGTATTGTCGCTATTGTACACGTCGTCGTTTTAGTGGACAAATTGGGATGGGTGTACCAAAGAAACAATTAGACGAAGCGATTGCTTATATTCGTGAAACACCGCAAGTTCGTGACGTATTAATCTCTGGCGGTGACGGACTTCTTATTAACGATAACATTTTAGAGTATATTTTAAAGAACTTACGTGCAATTCCGCATGTGGAAATTATCCGTATTGGAACAAGGGCTCCCGTTGTGTTTCCGCAGCGTATTACGGAAAATCTTTGCAATATCATTAAGAAATATCATCCAGTTTGGTTAAATACACATTTTAATACGTCTATTGAAATTACAGAAGAATCTAAACTTGCTTGTGAAATGCTGGCAAATGCTGGTGTACCACTTGGAAACCAAGCTGTTATTTTAGCAGGAATTAATGATAGCGTACCAATTATGAAAAAACTGATGCACGATTTAGTAAAAATTCGCGTACGTCCTTACTATATTTATCAATGTGACTTATCAGAAGGAATTGGTCATTTCCGTGCGCCGGTATCAAAAGGTCTTGAAATTATTGAAGGATTACGCGGACATACATCTGGTTATGCGGTACCAACATTTGTTGTAGATGCACCGGGCGGCGGTGGTAAAATTGCCGTTCAGCCAAACTACATTATTTCACAAAGTGCTGATAAAGTTGTTCTTCGTAACTTTGAAGGTGTTATTACAACGTATCCAGAGCCAGAAAATTATGTAGCAGGCAGAGCAGAAGGATATTTCAAAGAAATTTATCCTACTTACGAAGAAAAGCGCTCTGATGTTGGTATAGCAGCGCTAATGAGTGATAAGAAATTTAATCTTGTACCTGAAGGCTTGCAGCGTATGAATCGCCGTAAAGATTATGAAACAAATAATACACATGCTTCATTAAAAGATAAACGTGAAAAGCGTGATCAATTGAAAGATAAAAAATTTAAAGCGCAAATGGCAAAAGTAGATGAGGATACAAAAACTGAAGGAGATGCAGTATGAGATGTATGTGGTGTGGAGGTGAAGAAGCAATTGAAAGCGTAAACACCGTATACTGGGAATTACCAGATGGAACACAAACAGTTACAATTGAAGAAACACCTTGTATCGCATGTTCAAATTGCGGAATGCATTATCAGTCAGATACGATTGTGAAAGAAATTGAAGATCAACTCTTTTTGATTTATACGAAAGATTTGCCAAAACAAATCAAATTTACAGAGCTTATGGAGCGTCCACGTTTATTAAAGCGAAATTATTTTGATTTTTAACCGGCATTTTTTATGCTGGTTTTTTTCTTGTTTGCCTTGTATAATGTAGCCAAGTTAGAAAGGTAGGGAATATTGTTGAAAAAGTCATTTTATCATTATATGATGAAGCACCGTGCTTCCTTATTGAAAGATGAACTATCCGACTTGGCAGAAACAATGTATGAAGATCATAGTTTTCCAAAGCAATCTGAGGATTATGATGAAATTAGTTCATACCTAGAGTTAAGTGGTTCATTAGAAAGCATGAGCATTTTTGATCGTGCCTGGGAATTATATATGCAAGAGCGGTAGAGTGAAACGACTATTTGTAGATTGTTTTACTACGAATCATTTTTCAATTTGTATTAAGTACACTCCGATAGTGGAGTGTATTTTTTATGAAAAATATTCAATTATACAACCTCATGTTATAAGCGTTTTCGGAGTGGGGCGCATATACTGTTATCGTCACATACTTAAAATCACGACTACAAAAGGAGAGAGAAACATGACGAGAAAAAAACAGCCCAAATACAATATAGGAGATATAGTCGTGATTACGTTATATGGTACAGTTGGTAAAATCACGAACATTAAAATGCTCGATGGCGTTCATGTATATGAAGTAAACAATCACGATGGATTTTATGTAGAACATACACTGCAGCTTGTGACGGACCAAGAAATGAAGGATGGCGAATTAGAGTGGATTGAACTTCGTTATAAATTTACTTTTGGTGATCTCGTTCAAGTAACAGGCTATGAAAAAGATGTGTTTCGTGTTGTTGGTTACCGGACGGAAGTATGGCGTTATAAAAATGATGCTTGGGAAGATACAATTTATGAATTATCTCGTATTACAGATGGGGAATGGCTCGAAGCGGATGAATCCGATTTGACCCTTATTGTGAATGCACAAACAGCAAATGTAATTTTAAAGAAAATGAAACAAGATAAGGCAGGTATGAATAAGCTAGATCTAGGAAAATTAAAGTCTATTAATAATTCGAAAAAAGTAAGTATAAAAACGAATCGAAAAGAGATTATTGATGGTTTACTAGATATTTTTAATGATTACAGAACATTGTATGAAACATTTCAAGATGAAGAATATAAAATTGTGATGGATGTTGTACGTAATTATTTAATCAAATTATCCGAGAAAAAATAACTTAAAAAGAGAAAAGGAACTGAAAGAAAATATAAGTTGTATATGGTATGCCTATAATTGTTAAAAAGATAATAAATATAGAAACGAGCTTGTCCACCCACACATCTTCATGTACGAAACCGTCTTCTGTATGTATGATTTCTTGTTTATATTTCATTGTGTTTTCCTCCTTTATATAGCTTGTACTACATCCTATGCAAAAACTTTTTTTATATAACCTATTTATCTAGCAAAAAAAGAAAAATGTTTTCTATTGTTATACATAATTTCTATTTTTCTTCATAAAACAGAATTAAAGGGGTGATGCTCATGAAGGAAATAGAAGTCGTGATTGATACGGAAGAAATTGCGGAATTTTTTTATGAGCAATTAATTGTAAGAGGCTATGTACCAAAGCACGAAGAAATTGAAGATCTTGCAGATATTGCATTTGATTATTTGTTAGAAAAATGTATGATTGATGAGGTATTTGACGAAGATGATGAAGGAAAGTAACGACGGGATAGACTCGTCGTTTTTTGCACCGTATAAATAAAAACTAATATCACTATCTCGTGTTGTATTTGGTATAATAAAAGTGAAAATTTTTTGAAGAGGTGAAGAGATGTTCAAAAAAATTATTGATTCTTTGCTTGGGAATAAACATAAGCACCGCTCTTACTCCAGTAGTGATTATCGACATCGACATCGTTCGTATTCTAGCAGTGATTATCATAAGCATCATCCATCCCATGGGTATGGACATCATCATTATAAAAGAAAACATAAAAGTCACAGCTTTTTCTCTAGTAGCTGATGAATTTTCAAAAAATATTGGCGTGGATTGATCGACCGTTATCTATCAATACTGTCGTTGCACAGCGATATCAAATTCATCAAATTCTCGGTATGGGAAGTTATGGTTTTACGTATCTTGTTTCGGATCTATTGTCCGGTGAGAAAAGAGTTTTAAAACAACTTCGAAAAAGTAAACAGTGCTACGCATCAGGTAGGAAATCGTTTACATATGAGCAAACGATTTTACAGCAGTTAGAGCATCATGCAATTCCTCGTTTCTTTCATAGTTTTACATGGAGAAAAGGTTCTTTTTTTGTAATGGAGGAAATGAGGGGAAAGACATTTGAAGATTTTATTTTTGATTATAGAGAAATGTATACAGAGAAAGAAGTTTTTCTTATTTTATATAAAGTACTTCAAGTTGTTTCTTATTTTCATAGTCATGGTATTGTGCATCGCGATTTACGAATTCCTAATATATTAATGAATGATGATGAAATATCTGTCATTGATTTTGGATTAGCTCGTTTTATTGGTGAAAATGATGAACGAGCTCAATCTTATAAAGGGGAACAAGCGCATATGCGTGAAATCCATTATCGGAGTGATTTTTATGCTCTTGGACATTTTGTTTTGTTTTTGCTGTATTCTAGTTATGAATCTTCAAAAGAAGAACGGCCTTGGTACGAAGAATTAACATTATCAGCAAATAGTAGTGATGTAATTATGCGGATGCTACAAATGAAAGAGCCATATTATGAAAATGTACAAGAATTACTTGAAGATGTGCGCTGTATAATAGAAAGGGTGGGAAATACATGTTCCAAAAGTTTTTAGCAAGCGTTGGGATTGGCAGTGCAAAAGTTGATACTGTATTAACACAAGAAGAATGGTTTATCGGTGAAGAAATTACAGGGGTTGTACATATTACTGGTGGATCAGTAGCGCAAGAAATTGATTGTATTTATTTAACGTTGTCTACGACGTATATTCGCGAAGTAGATGATAAGAAAATGAGTTCAACATATGATTTAAAGAAAGTTCGTTTAACAACTCCTATTACTATCGGGATAAATGAAAAACGAGAAATTCCATTTTCTTTCCCGATGCCGATTGAAGCGCCGTTAACATTTGGAATGAATACCGTTTGGGTACAGACTGGGCTTGATATTAAACGCAGTGTTGACCCAAGTGACCGTGATTACATTCAAATACTTCCCAACCTGTTATTAAAAAGTGTACTAGATGCAGTCCAAAACCTTGGATTTCGTCTTCGTCAAGCCGAATGTGAAGAACTTCCGTATCGTTTGCGCGATCATGTACCATTCGCACAAGAGTTTGAATTTGTTCCTGTATCAGGTCAATATTATGGAAAGCTCGATGAATTAGAACTTTTAATTATTCCGCGTTCGTATGATAGTTTAGAAATTGTAATGGAAGTAGATCGAAAAGCAAGAGGAATTGCTGGACTATTATCGGAAGCTTTAGATATGGATGAGAGAATTTCACGTTTCACAGTGAAACGTGAAGACATTCCAACAATGCAGCAAAAAATTAGCAGTTATATTTCTTGATGATTCATGCATAAAAAAGAAATGGAGAGGGAAAATAAAACACCCGCTCCATTTTTGTATAGTGAGGTTATGCAGATGAAGAGATATCGACATTTATATATGCTACTTATTGTTTTACTCGTTTGTTTTGTCGTACTATCTTTTTCTTATGAAACATCTTGTATCGATCAATTTGATCATGTAATAAGTAATTATATACAAAGTTTTCGTAACGAATATTTTACTGCTTATTTTGTATGGATGTCTTACATTGGCTCAAAAAAGGTATATTTTCCTGTAATGTTTATCCTGTTTACGTATTTCTTGATTCGAAGACGATATATGACAGCGATTTTGTTAATGATAAATTTTTATGGTTCGCGCTATTTGAACTACATATTAAAGGCATGGTATGAACGAACAAGGCCCGATATATCACAACTTGTTACTGCGACAGGTTACAGTTTTCCGAGCGGGCATGCGATGAATGCTGTTGCATTTCTTGGGTTTATTGCATATATTACAATTACCGAACATCGCCTGCAATTGTATCAAAAATTATTGCTAATTGTAATTGCCTGCTTTCTCATCTTTTCCATTTCTATTAGTCGTATATATTTAGGGGTACATTATCCGTCTGATATTTTAGCGGGCTGGGCTGCTGGTGGAAGTTGGCTTATTTTATGTATCATGTTTCATCAAACATTTCTCTCGCATGCAGCCGACAATAAATCTTCTGTATCAAGTTAAACAATGATTTGTTATAGGATGACTTCGATCCATTTTATTATATAAAAAGAACCTATAGACCTTTATCAAGATCTAAATTATAAAAATCCTTTAAAATAAAGAAGAGCACATATTAGTCATGTATAATATGCGCCCTTCTTTTATTCAATTAAAGCGTCCGATTGTAGAATATTGAAAAATACGATGACTGTAAAATAACTCCACAGTCATTTTGCTAAAGCCCCTTTTAGTTTAATAAGGAAATTTTAAGAACCAATTTCCTAGTCCCAATCCATATAAAAACTCACCTTTAGCTTTTCTTGCCCACAATCTGGACAATCTAGAACATCACTTTGATTAATATCGACTAAAGGCTTTGACGGCATTTGAGTATTACATCGAGGACAAGTATGAGTGTTCGTGTAATATTGGGTTCCTGACTTCATATGTAAATGTACTTTATTTAATAGGTAACAACACTTCTGACAAACATATAGACCGTCGTAGCATTCAAAAGACGTTTCCTTGTTATTAATAAACTCTCTGATGTATTGCCGACCTTCTTTTTCCTCATACCATTCTAAAATCGAACTCAAGTTTATATACCTAAATCCAATTCCTAAAAAAACATTTTGATTGTAAGAGCAATGTCCGCAGTTCAAATTACAAGCTACTCCCATAAACCTCAAATACCTCTCTTGTCCAGTTTAGATGGAAAACACTACAGAGAAATTTTAACACAAATATCCAGATTTTAAAGGTGTTATTCCATAAAATGGCCCGTTAGTGAAGTAACTTTATTGCTACTCAACAGTTCCTTAATCTGCCTTTCAGTTCAGATTTTCTTTTCACTATAAAAACACCCCTTTAGATAAACAGATCCAAAGGGAAAAACGTCGCGACTTTTTTATAAACACCGTGACTTTATTTAAAAGCGACATATTCAACTAATGAGGAGCTCAGTGGAATAACATATGATAATTTGTTGCGGTAAAAATCTTGAAACGTGTAGTGTTTGCAAATGAATGTATGCTTCACTAACAAGACGTAAAAAATACCTCTAGATACATTAAAATTGTGCTAGTTCTAAAGTAGCAGCTGGTGAAAATAAATTTGATTGGAGATTAAATTATGAAAAGAAAGATAACCATCCTAGTCTGTATCATGTTTTTCTCATTAGGAATCCCTTTACAAACACATGCTCTTACATTCGAAAAGTTACCAACCACAAAAAAATCAGAACAATGGTATATCAAAATAGACAAAGCAAAAAATACTGCTCCTGGTTCACAGCAACCCAAGAAAGGAGTGTTTGACACATATAGTGTATTTGTAAAAAACATCGGAAAAGATGTCCAAAATACAACTATTGAAATATACCGAAACGAACCAGATGCA
Source organism: Bacillus sp. UNC322MFChir4.1 (assembly GCF_000746135.1). Lineage (NCBI taxonomy): Bacteria > Bacillati > Bacillota > Bacilli > Caryophanales > Bacillaceae > Bacillus > Bacillus sp. UNC322MFChir4.1. The sequence continues at coordinate 169,507 of NZ_JQKQ01000010.1, read as the reverse complement.
AAAACATCTTACTTCCTTTTTAGTGATACAAAAAACGGGCTTTTTAAGCATACAGCACGTTTCACTCATGAAAATGTTCCGATAGATGTTAGGGCAACAAAAATTGAAGTGGTTATAAAATGGGAAGAAAAACAATTTAATCATAAAAAATATCCAGAGTACGCAGGAAGACAGCACAAACAAACATTTGTATTTACTGAAAATTAAGCTCTGCAGTTAGGCAGGGCTTTTTATTTAGACCTTGTTACATAGTAAATATTATTGGTATTCTCCAAACATATGAAAAAATCACAATGAAACTCATTGTCACGAGACGTACTATATTCAAAACAGTAAATAAAATATATTGATTTCATGTTGAAAAGACAAATTGAAGTGGCTTAATAAACACAATCTTGACAGGAAAAACTATCTATCCAAATACAAATTCTGTAGAGGTGATAACATGAATTTTCCGATGCGTTTGCTAGTTACGTCCATTCTCATATCAATCCAATTTTAATTCAAACCAAGGAAATTAAATATAATCACAACAGTATTACTGTATCTGAAATTAAAGAGAAAGTAGGATTTAAGGTATATGTTCCAAAATAAGTACCCGATAATTGGACATTGGGGTCCCGCCCCATCACTATCAAGCTAAGAAAACAAAATCCCCCCTAAAATGAAAAAATACGCTATTCTTTCTGTAGAATCATAAGAAAGGATGGCGTCTTTGTATGTCTATTTCTGTATCTGATGAATTGCAACTATTTGCTCAAGAAATTTAAAGCTTCTTATCCCAAAATATCTTACGAGATCTTGCTAAAGATGTTGGTTTTGTGCAACGAACCAGTAAGTACCAAGCTAAGGAATAATCATATGGTTTCTTTTCTTTTTAAATGGTCTCTTTGCTTTTTCGATTTGATTACGTGTTTCATAATGTTCCCCCTTGCCAAATTGCTTTTCTTAATGGTATCATATTTTTTCGTGAATAAAATAAAAACGGTGAAACTCTCGCCTTTCCTGATTCCTTTATATCTGATAATAAAAATAATCTAAATAAACGATAAAATCCTTTTCTTCATCAAGCAAAAGGGAAACGGTGTGACTGGTCGCAAACGGTAGATGTCGTGTGGAATCAATGTTTTGAAAAGAAGCGGCTATTTTATAATTGTAATCGGAAGCGTCGGTAGCTTGTTATGGAGAAGTCCTTATACAACAATTGGAATCGTGACGCTTATGATTCTATGTATGATTACAATCGTTTACAATGTAGAGAAAAAATTAAAAGAAAGGGAGAAATCAGATCCCAACAAACAATCTTAAAACGATTGAGTTGAAATGGTTATATAGAAAGAGGTGAAGTATCGATGATGGTGATGACAGCTCTATTGTTATTGCTTCAAAATAGTTTGCACACAGAAAATGGGAATACCATGAAACCGATTCCGATTACCGCGGTGCATGTTGCAAATAAATACGAAAAATGGGACGGTGCAGAGCGAAACCGTTTCGTGCAAACAAATGGGGTATCCACAAGTAATCCTGTTACCCAAGTAGCGGCAAAAGAAACAAAAAAAACAAACGTAGCACTCGGGAATTTACAACATATGATTTACAACAATCAATCTTCTTACGGAGTAGAAGGCACGGCAGAAGCAAATACGCCTGTTCACATTGAAGTGACAGATGCAGATGGAAAACAAGTTTCTGCAGACGTTACAGCAAATAAAGAGGGACTATTTCAAACTTCGATCAACGGAAGCAGGTTGAAAAATGGGAACGTGCAAGTAAAGGCGGCGGCAGGTGAACAAGCTGCCCTCAAAACGGTAGAAAAAGATGGTACTTTCTATGAATTAAACAAAAAAGAGCAAGAAAAATGGCATATTTCAAACGATGGCACGCATCCGATTGAATCGACAAAAGGAATGAACGATGCACTCCAATTCGCAAAAGCAAATGCCCTCAAAACATTCAAGGTTCCAGCAGGAACGTACATGGTAAAAAAAGAAAATCCTGCTTTGTGGAATGACCCTTCCGCGTGTATCAATATGGTTCCGAATATCACATTCTGGTTAGATGAAAATGCTGTGATTCAAAAAGAAACAAACGCAAGTGAAGTATATTCAACTGTATGTGTTGGGTACGGCGCCGACAACGTCACATTAAAAGGCGGGACGTACAAAGGTGATAAAGATACGCATGACTATTCGAAAAAACAAGGACCGAGTTTTCCTGGTACGCATGAAAATGGAATCGGCATTTCTGTATATGCGGCCAAAAACTTGACAATTGACGGCGTTAAAGCAACAAACTTCACAGGTGATGGTGCGGGTATTGGTGGGAAAGGAACGTTATTGCAAGACATCTATCCAGATCATTTTGAATCGGGTTCTCTTGATACAAATGGAAACAAAGTGGCAGATCCCACGAAAATTAGATTGAAAGCACCGATCCCATTCACAAAGGACATCCTTAAAACAGAACCTTATTTTGAAATGCCAAATGCAAAAAATTTGCCGTATCTCTATGATGTCTATTTTTATCAAGCAAATGGTTCCTTCTTATCTAGCTACAGTGTCAATACCAGAAAAGAAGTGGTTCAAATTCCAAAATCTGCAGCGTCCTTTAAAGCGGTGTTTAAAAAAGCAAATACGAGCGGTGTATACGGGGAGTTTTGGAGCAAGGCATTAGCAACGAATGTGACCGTAAAACATTCTGACTTTTCCTTTAATCGGCGTCAAGGCATCACAGTGGGAGGCGCGGACCATGTAACCATCACAGACAGTGTCTTCCATGATATTAAAGGTGTTGCGCCTGAATCTGGCATTGACGTAGAGGGTGGATACGGTGAAAACGGGATGATGAACAAAAACATCTTCATCAAAAACAACAAATTCTACAACAATAACAAATACGATGTCATTTTATATGATGGACATGATGGAGTTGTTGAAGGGAATCACTTCGGATCAAGAGGGAAAATCGGTTTAGCTGTTTCCGAACCATTCACAAATGCATATATTAAGAATAATACATTTGATGCCAATAGTATTTACGCCTATCACGATATCACGTTTGAAGGAAACAGCATAAAGGATGGACTGATGAGCATCACAGGACCTCGCGCGGTGGTAGACGGCATGACATTTGATAAAACGATGTTCAGTCTTTCAAGTCGTGTCCCGTTTGGAATCGAAGCGAAAAACCTTACATTAAACAATATGGATTTAAATGTGTGGGTCAACCCTGTTCATGTAAGTAATGTAACCATAAACGGAGGAAGAGTGGGCGGCCAAGCACCAGACGGAAGTACTTTTGACAACTTGAAAGTGCTCAATCACCCTGGCACTTCATTCGTACGAGGGACCTATAACAATTGCATGTTTGAATCCAGTCCCACTGCGACTGGTGGTACACATGTCGACTATAACGGCACTTACACCTTTCAAAATTGTACATTTAAGGCAGCAAAAGGGACATTTAACGTCGGAAGCAAAGACGCAAATGTTACGATTCAAAACTCTCGATTTGATATCAATGGTGATACAACTGTACTCAATATCCCAATGGGGAAACAAATCAATGTTGTCAATAACACGATTACCTCTGGCTTACTGCCAGGGATGAACAAAGCGGTTATCAAAGTGGGAGACTATTGGAATAAAGACAAACCGTTCCAGGTTGGGCAAGCAAACATCACTGGCAATACCATCACAACAGGTGCAGCGGTTGAAGGCATTAGCACGATTTACGGTGGCGTCAATGCACCAGCTTATCGCGTTCAAAACAACATCTTACACAAGGCATTTTTGAAGGTAAAGCCAAAGGATATTGTAAACGGGAATCAGGAGCATCCGAATTAATTGAAAACACGTGGTGCACCTACACCGCGTGTTTTTTTGTTTCTTCTATATATATAAGTTGGGGTACCGCCACATGCCCATCAACTTAAGGATTTAGGATTACCCCAAAACGAAAAAATGAGCTTTTTTGTTACAAGTTAGCACAAAATTTCGTTCTGGGGGTACTATAAAATTTTAGCTTGATGGGGATGTAGCGAGACCCCTAAAAAAACGCCTTTAAAATAAGTTGTCTTTTTAGTTCAAAACATCTATAAAAATAAAAAAACAAATATAATATGCATAATTACATATATAAAAACCAATAAACTTTCTTTGTCATTCATTTATAATTATCCTTATATACAGAAAACGAAATAAATGGTGATACTAAATGAAAACACAAAAAAACGACCCTGTACTAGATAGAATCCTAATAATTACGGGTGGGATTATGACAAATTTAGCTTTTTTTTCAGATCAACCACTTATGTTGAGATGGTTTCAAGGAATATGCGGATCTATCATCTTTATAGGAAATCTATTATCCTATCTTCGTAATAAAAAAACAAGAAATATAAAATAATAATATCAATATTTTTTAATTAAGGAGGTTATAAAAAGCTGAATATTGTTAAAGTAAACCGTGTGAATATAACTTTTTATGGTAAAGATAAGGTGATTGTATGAGTGATAAATTGAGACCGGCCGAACTAAGAAAGAGTCGCAAATACTATGCTTCTAGTGTTCACGAAATAGCAAGCGGCCGTTTAGAGATATTGGACAGATACATAGGCGAGGATAAACAAGTTTGGCTCAAATATAAAATGATCGATACTGGTGAAATTTCAGAAAATCGAGAAGTCAACATTAACAGCAGCATTTATAAATTTCGCAGAAAACAAATGGCACAAGCTTTCGAGGAAGACAACCCGGAATTATTTGATCAGAATGCATCATATAAGCGTGTATTAGAGGAATTGGACAACGTTTCTAAGCAATTGACAACGCTACTATACAACCAAACGTTATTAATGCAGGGAATACAGGAATTGAAAAAAGGTAAGGTGACGATATGAAAAATAAATATGTGATCATCGGCATAGCGTTTTGCGTGGCCGCAGGTTTCGTAATAACAAACATAATTGTAGATAAACACTGTCAGCAGCAGGGCGAACCAACACAAGATGGTTTACACAATTGGCATAAAACAAAAGATCATTATTGTGAATGATTGTTATGGTACCTTATTTTTGGTGATGAGTTTTGGGACTGATTTTTAACTGTATTTCATTCTAATTTAGTAGAAATAAATACAGTTCCACAAACGGTCGTTTTCGGTACTTCTAGAGAAAAATAATTGGATACATATGTTACAGAAAAGGTTATGAAGAAATATAATTTAACTAACAAGGCGGATTAACACCATACTCAGAAAACTGATATAATAATTTAGATTATTATAAAATTTCAGTAAAGGAATGATTCTAGTTGAAGAAATCCCAAAATCCCGAAACAATACATAAACCAGTAGCACCATATGTACATCAAATAGAAGTAACAGGTCCCAATAAATGGCTCACATTATCAGGTCAATTAGGCATGGAAATAGATGGAATGGTTCCAGATGATCCATTGGAGCAGTTACAATTAGCTCTAGATAATATTAGAAGAAATCTTGAGGCTGCTAATATGAACGTAGAAGATTTAACGAAGATGGTATTTTATTTAGTAGGTGATTTTAATGCAGATAAGAGAAAAAAATTATTGGAGATTTTCTAGGTGAACATCTTCCTTGTACTACTATGATTTATGTAGTGGCATTAGCAGCTCCTGTATTTAAAGTAGAGATAGACGCTTGTGCATGTAAAGAAATTATTTAATGTCTTTTGAAAAAAAATAATGAATTATATGATGAATCTTATTGTATTTTCGGGAGCTTTAGTCGAATAAATCAATCTAAAAAAGTCGAATCCTTAGCGGACGGGAATTCGACTTTTTTAAGTGAAAATTTGCTTGGTGCTACTCCATATAATTCTTCAGCAAATAATTGTAGTTCACTTTGAATCGAAAGATTCATAAAAAACGTCATCCTTCCTGTATATTTCTACAAAAAGAATAACGTTTTTTTGTATTTGAGAGTATTAAAATTTTTTAAGTTGAGGAACGTGTATAGTGAACCCTAATTTGTCGAAATGAGTTTAATCTTTTCAAAGAATGCTTGTAAGCGTATAAATTCTTCTTCATTTCCAAGTGTTGTAAAAATTTCTTGTTCTTGATGAAAAACAGCAATCGCAGGAAACGTTTTAAAAAGCGCAAATACATGCTTCGTTTCTTTTATTTTATTAATTTGATAATAAGGTATTTGTAATGAAATAGGGAGATTTCCAAGTATTTCACTATAAAATAACAACTGTTGTTCAGTGTAAGCTAAAATACCTTTCACAGGAGTAGAATTTGCATTTGCTATTCCTACTAAACCAGATACTCCATTTTGTATTTCATAATAAGTGGTGATCATTCCTTGTATACTTTCAGTTGAAGATATTTTCTCTTGAAAGTCTTTCATTGCTTGTTCTTTTAGACCCATGTTTATCACTCCGTTAATTAAAATGTATAATAGATGTTTTACTAGAAAAGAGAAAATAAAAACGAGTATAATCCTTCTTTTTATTCAAATACATCCCTCATCTTATTTCCTAATAATACCAATATATAATATTATTATAATATACAGAAAGGACTGAATACAATATCAACATTACGAAATGAAGCAAAAATCCTACTTCATGAAGAAGGAACGATCCTTTTTTACACACTTCATAAAAAACGTCATCCTTTCTGTATATTTTTACAAAAGAATAACGTTTTTTACACTTGAGGATAGTCATAATTCTTAAGTTGATGGGCATGTGACGTGACCCCACCCATGCCCATCAACTTAAGAATTTAGAATTACCCCAAAACGAAAAAATGAGCTTTTTGTTACAAGTTAGTACAAAATTTCGTTCTGGGGGTACTATAAAATTTTAGCTTGATGGCGATGGGGTCCCGCCCACATTTTAACGAAAATATACGCTAAGCAAATTTCGGCATAAAATGAGCCGATTTTGAGTTTAGAAGTCTATTCGTTAAAAAGAGTATATACAAAGTATTGCCCTATGTAGCCTGCTCCCGCCTTCTTTTATCTCTTCATTTGTTAAATGTCTCTAACCCAAAATAATTCGGTTATGATGTTTTCCTTTTTCAATGGCGTGGTCTTCCACAGGATATACTTTCACTCCAAGTTGTTGGACTTCCGCAAGTAATTCTTTTGTGAATTGAAACTGATTGAATTCAACAATCAGGTGTAACCCTGTAGAATAACCGAAAATATTGATCTTATTCGAGAATGCTGATTTTAATTGATGGATAAGGAAGTCTCTTCGATTTTTATAGATTTTCTTCATCTTCATAATATGCCGTTCCAAATAACCTTCGGCAATAAATTTAGCAAGGACAAGCTGATCTAAAGAAGGGGTATGTAGATCCGAAAACCATTTTAACCTGCGACATTTTTCAATAAGGTGTGAGGGAAGAACTAAATATCCCATTCTAATGGCCGGTGATAAGATTTTACTTATATCTTAAAATAACTACCATGAACTGTTGTATCAGCAAGGACTTAATCAAATGAAAATTATTGATTACCACAACCTAATATTAGTAATAGGTTGGAATAGTGACCAGACAAAAATGAAAGCAGTGGGCTTTAATGCTTCAACAGGAGAATATATTAAACCATAGTATGTAATTTGTTGTTTCTTCTTCAACAATCGGGCGCGATTGTTGAAAAAGGGTGATACATATTATACATGACTAATATGTATCACCCCTTATTTTTATGAATTTTTGCCATTTAGGTCTTGATAAAAATGTATAGGTTCTTTTTGCATTGGTTCCACATGAATATGTGTATGCCAAATATTGTGTTTTTGTTGTAGCTTTTCTTCAATTTCATCAGTAATACGATGACTTTCACTTACATCCATGTGCGCGTCTACCTCAATAGTAATATCAACATATGTTTGATTCCCGTACATACGTGCTCGAATATCGACAATGTGTTCAACGCCTGCAATAGTTTTAACTGTTTCGGCATATTCCTTCATTTTATTTGGATCAATGCCATCTGTTAACAGATGCGAGGCTTCTTTGAAAATATCCCATGCTGTTTTACAAATAATGATACCGACGATAAGTGCTACAATCGGGTCAAGTAGAGGCATTTGAAACTGTGAACCGAAAATACCAATAACGGTTCCAACACTTACGAGAACATCAGATAAATTATCTTTTGCTGCCGCTTCTAAAGCTTTACTTTTTGTTTCACTGGCAATTTTACGATTATATACGTACACGCTATACATAATAGCAGCGCAAAACAAAGCAACCCAAGCTCCAATTAAATTAGGGGTCGTCTGTTCCTCCTTGAAAAAGGATTGAACAGCATTTACGATAACTTCAAGTCCGACAGTCATCATAATAAAGGATGCAACGAGTGAAGCGATTTGTTCCGCGCGTAAGTGACCATATGGATGATCTGGATCACGAGGTTTCCGGGAAATTTTCAGCCCAATTAATACAGCTAATGATGAGCCAATATCGGTTAAATTGTTAAGACCATCTGCACGCAGTGCACTAGAAACAGCTATGTAACTTATAACAATTTTAACAGTTGATAAAAATATATAAGCAACAATACTTAGGATTGCCCCTTTATCAGCAGCTTTGTTAGAAAGTGATCCCATATCTCTCACTCACCTTTCTCTCAAAGATTCTCTATGTATAAGCGTATCAAATGAAAGTCGTGTGGGTCTATACAAACATTGTTGTGTACTTTTAGCATTTTAAGAAAGGGAGAACATTGTTTCGTAAGGGCAAAAAAGACAAAAAAACACTTAGATATACTTCTAAGTGCTTTAAGTTGTTTATATTAAATTAATATACCTCTAAAAACTCAGTAACTTGCTCTTCTGTTTTTGCATTTGCACTATGTAAATGACCAAGTTTTTCACTGTTTTGATACACTAATAAACTTGGAATTCCCATTACTTGATATTCTTCCGCAATGCTTGGGAATTCATCTTTATTAATGGAATACCACTCAAATTTATTGAACTCTTCCATTACGTCCTCAATAAAATTATCCATACGCACGCAATCTGGGCACCATGTTGTGAAGAACTTAACTACTACTGGATTTTCTTTTGCGATAAGATCGCGGAATTCTTGTTCAGACTTGATTTCTTTCATGTTTTTGACTCCTTTCAATGTTAGACGAATTTGCTAGTATTTTTATGCAAAATCTTCTACTGCTTTTTCTTGTAGGTTTGGAACAACATGTGAGTTGGCGTCTAATATGATGCCTACTCTTTTATGTCCTAATCGTTCACTGACAATCTTAGGATGAATACCTTGTTTCAACATTCATGTTGCATGGGTATGTCTTAGATCGTGGAACCGAATATCAGGAACCCCACTTTTCTTTATAAGCTTTTTCCAAAGCTGTGTCAAACTTTTGAAATTGCAAGGAATTCACAAAAGAACATGGCATGTTCCTCGAAGCTGTCTGGGAGAGGGGGAGTATAAAACTAACAAAAAATATTGTAAGGATTTCATATTAGAATCAATGTGATGATGTGAAAAAAAAGACACTCTTATGAGTGTCGCCATCCATCTTATTGTTTTTGAGGTTTGAAAAGGGAAGTAATGAAAAAGAAACCTTTTTCAATTCAAATGTAACATTTTTGGAATATATAGTGAATTGAGAAATATTATCCAGAAGATTTAGTATAGATACTTTTCACTATTGGTATAGAGGAAATAATCTATTTTTTCAATAGAAAGGGGGGTATATAGCAGAGGCTATTTTGATAAAAAAAGACACTACATGAGTGTCTTTTAATTGAAAGAAAATTCTTTCTATTATATAATTGATTATGGGAAAGGTAATGTTAAAATGTTATTTTTTAATGTTATCTTATTATAAGCCATGAAATCAAATCAATTGATTTTTTGGCTTTTTTTATTATAGTAAACAAATTTTATATTTTTCATATTATATGTTACTTTCTATTTAACAGCGGATGACAGTGCCGGAATAACAAACTAGAAAATAGTCTCCTGTATCTATAATAGTCACCGCGGAAATAAGTCCTTTAAAGCCTTCTGAGGAGTAATAGATTTCTTTAGGGATATTTTCAGCAGATTGATAATTTACTTTTTCATACTTTACATGATGGTGCTTAATTGTTTTTGGCTCAGATATAATGGATTGTTTGGTTATGACATTGGAAGTGTTTGCATTAATAGAATCTTGAGAAGTGATATCTAATCCTGCTGCTTGTACATTCTCCGTTTGTGAAAAAGCACCAATACCACAAAATCCAATACATGTTGCTAAGGTAACCTTTGCGAAATTTTTCATTTTCTTTCTCCCCTTTTCTAATTTTTGGTAATATTGTTCTTACACCTAACAGTCTACATGTAGTGTATACGGACTGTAAATATATATGAAAAGACAAAAAATGAGAAAAATCACCATATTTCTCGTTTTTTGTATAATAAACCGTCGTTCAGAAAATTGTCAAAAATTGAAAGTTTTTCCTGCGCGAAAAGGAGAACAATTTATGCAAAAAAAGAATAAATATTCATCGTTCAAATGTTTGAATAAAATGTGAACAATTTTTAATAGTTAAAATGGTTTATAGGCATAGAACCTTTTTGCAATTATGTAGGGAATTTCAATTCTATTGAATGGACTGCAGATGTATTGAAAAAAATTTAAGAGACTGTTGTGAAGTTAAAAGCAGTTTATTCAGAGTATGGAATGTGAATTTCACAAGTATGACGAGAAAAGCTGACTTTTATTAGTCAGTTTTTCAATTTTAGGATAGGGCTACATAGAAGTGGTGACTATTGTAAAAGGGTATTTTTGATAAAAAATCTCATAGCCTACAAACAAAAAGAATGATATTCTTTTTGTATGGTTTTTGTAAAAATTCCCTTTTTGTTTTAGAGATATGTACCAAATCTCTTCAAAGTAAGGAGGGAACTAGAATGGGGGCATAAAGTAATGATTCAGTATAAAGATAATTACATAACGATTTTTCAAAGTACTATTTATCAAACAAACGCAGTTGTTGTAGAAACTGATGAATTAGTAATAGTAATAGATCCAACTTGGTTACCGAACGAAGTGAATGAAATTCAGAACTATGTTTATAAAAATAAAAGAGATAAAGAAATTTACTTATTATTTACACATTCTGATTTTGATCATATTTTAGGTTATGGTGCATTTTCGGATGCGAAAGTAATTGCAAGCAAAAAATTAAAAGATTGCCCGGATAAGCAATCAATTATCAATAGTATTCAAGATTTCGATGATTCTTATTACTTAACAAGAGAATATGAAATAAAGTTTCCAAATGTAGATATTTCGATTAGCAAAGAATATGAGGAATTAGAAATAGGAGATGTGAAATTTCATTTTTATCAAGCTCCAGGTCATACTGAAGATGGCATTATTACAGTTCTTGAGCCATTCGGTATTGTAATTGCTGGTGACTATTTATCAAATATAGAGTTTCCTTATATTTATCATAACAGTGATGACTATTTATCTACATTAAAAAAATTCGAATCTATAATAGAGAAATACGATATTAACTTCCTAATACCAGGGCATGGAGAGTTTACAAAAGATAAATTAGAGGTGAAAAGGAGAATATCCGAGTCAGTTCATTATATTTTACAAACTAAACAGTTACTTTTAGAAAACAAACAAGAAGAAACATACGATCTCATAAAAAAATATAGTTATCCAAAATCAATGAAAAAATTTCATGATTATAACATTACATTGTTAAAAAAAGAGCTAGAAGTTTAAAAATATTTTTTCGTTCGAAGACATATAAAAAGAAACTCAAAAGTTATCAAGGGTATGATTTGGGGCAATTGTTATCTTAATATCCCCAATATTGAAATGGAATTTGATGTTGTTGGTAATAATAAGGTGAATGCTCGGTGTACTCTTGGTTTTGCTTTTGTATATATTGCGATTTATTTCGAGTTTGACTTGGAATACAACCTTTTGGAGGGCCGATTACAGTAGTAGATTGAATTGGAGATATCGCTTGTTTCCGTTGCTGTTCATCAAGACAATAAGTATGTGCCATAATATTTGCGAGTGTTAATCGTAAAATATCTGATCCAAAAATAACTTCTGGAGTAGGGATGTATTGTTTAATGTATTTAACTGATTAATCCCCAACACATTAATAAAATTTTGTGCATCCTTTGTAAAAAAAGTTAGTTTTACTTACATCTTGATTGAATTGGATAGTCGGAGAAGTATAATCAATAGGAGAAGTCATTTCATTTTCCTACCTTTCTAATTCGAAGTGAGTTTAGGTATTTGGAATAGGATATGAGTCTATTCTTTTTATTGTGCAGTAGTTTGTATTAAAAGTGTAATTATATTGGGAAATTATTGATGTCATTACTTTTTGTTTAATAAATAAATGACATTAAGCTATATAAGTGGAACTTTTGAATGAGTATAAATCAGTCCCGAGTCTCATGTACATAGCATTGGATATTACATAAAATATTACATAACAAAGAAAAAATAAAGAAAAAGGGAGTGATTTTTAAATGGAGCATAAAGGACTGAAAATATTCATTCATGCTAGTACTTGGTTTGCACCAGCATTAGTTCCTTTTATTATATTTCTTGTGAGTTCAGATCGAGAAATTAAAAATTTGTCATTACAAGCAGTCATATTTCACTTTGTCATAGGCGCACTAATTGGTATTTCAGCATTTTTCTCTTGGGTATTAATTGGAATTCCATTTTTAATTATTTTTGGACTAATGGCATTAATTACTCCGATTATTGGTATCGTTCGTGCGTTGAATGATCGACATTTTCAATATCCGATTGTTGGATCTTGGCTGAAATAAACTTCTATAAAATGTATGAAAAGAATAGCGGATTGCTATTCTTTTTTTATTAGAAATTATAGTAAGAAAACACTTCGTTTATATATCCAAAGATAAAGAAAATAAAATAAATTGTAATTTTCTAAACAGTCTGATATATTTGAATGGAAAATAAATTGAATGTAAAACGGGCGGAGGTAAATTGTTTGTTTTATCTTCTAAATAAGGAGATGATGAGACTGAATGTTGTCTCGTAACTGTGTTTGTTGTGACCCCTGCTTGTTATACATATCCAAGTCTGCGAGAGAGGAGGTGCTAAATTTACGAGGGTAAGTGTCTCTTCGTGTAGGAACAGTTTTTTGAAAGTTCTTTTTTATTGTCGTAATTATTAACAAAATGAAGCTTATGAGAGATTCTTTGTTTGGAACATTTACGTACTTTCTCAATTCTTTCCAAAGTACGATTATGAACAATCTAAACTTAGAAAAACCTTGTATGCTGCTTGCCTCTAATTCTTTATAAGTAGAGAATGTTGAGGATATATATTTGTGCAATCTTGGAAAGGCTTACAGGAGTGTGAACGAAGATCTATTTGGATTGGAGGAAGACAAAATGGAAGCTGAAAAAAAATATTTTCCAGGGCTTGATGGGGTAGTTGCAGCAGAGACGAAGATTTCTTTTCTTGATACGATAAAAGGGGAAATCGTTATTAAAGGATATGACCTAATTGAATTATCTAAAACAAAAAGCTATTTAGATATTGTTCATCTTTTATTAGAGGAGAGACTTCCGAATTCAGATGAGACAGCAGCGTTGGAAGAAACGTTAAAGTCTGAATATGAGGTTCCGAGTGGAGTTTTTGATGTCTTAAAAGCACTGCCAAAACAAACGCATCCAATGGATGGATTACGTACAGGGATTTCGGCGCTATCTGGTTATGACAATGAAATTGATGACCGCTCATTAGATGTAAATAAAAAGCGTGCTTATAAATTGTTAAGTAAGGTGCCGAATATAGTAGCGAATAGCTATCGAATTTTAAATAATGAAGAACCAATTGAACCGACTCAAGAATTATCTTATAGTGCGAACTTCTTCCGTATGCTTACGGGTAAGAAGCCTTCAGAATTAGAAGAAAAAATATTTGATCGATCACTCGTTCTGTATAGTGAACATGAGATGCCAAACTCTACTTTTACGGCTAGAGTTATTGCGTCGACACAATCAGATTTGTATGGTGCCTTAACCGGAGCAGTTGCTTCTTTAAAAGGTAATTTACATGGAGGCGCAAATGAGGCAGTGATGTATATGCTGCTTGAAGCAGGTACTACTAGGAAATTTGAAGAATTACTGCAAAAGAAGCTATATAACAAAGAAAAAATCATGGGATTTGGACATCGCGTCTACATGAAGAAGATAGATCCAAGGGCGCTTATGATGAAAGAAGCACTAAAACAGTTGTGTGATGTGAAAGGCGATTATACATTATATGAAATGTGTGAAGCTGGAGAAAAGATTATGGAGAAGGAAAAAGGAATCTATCCAAACCTAGATTATTATGCTGCTCCAGTCTATTGGATGTTAGGTATTCCAATTCAGCTATATACACCAATCTTTTTCAGTTCAAGAACGGTAGGCTTATGTGCGCATGTGATTGAGCAACATACAAATAATCGTTTGTTCCGCCCGCGTGTAAATTATATCGGCGAGCGACATGTGCTTAGCAAATAAAAACAACTGGGGAGTTGTTAAGGCCGCCCGCCAGGTGAGTGTTTGACCGACACTCACTCTTAATAATAACGAATTATCGATAGAAAGGGAAGGATAGCGTGATTAAAACAAATGAAATTAAACAAAAAGATGCAATTTTAGAAGAGATTTCGGATTATGTATTAAATAAAGAGATAACGAGCTCAGAAGCATTCAGTACAGCACGCTATGTATTACTTGATACGCTTGGATGTGGGATTTTAGCACTGCAATATCCAGAGTGTACGAAATTACTAGGACCTGTTGTACCAGGAACTGTTGTGCCAAATGGTACACGTGTGCCAGGAACATCATTTGTGCTGGATCCAGTACGCGGTGCCTTTAATATCGGATGTATGATTCGTTGGCTAGATTATAACGATACATGGCTTGCGGCTGAATGGGGACATCCGTCTGATAATTTAGGTGGCATTTTAGCTGTTGCAGATTATGTGAGCCGCGTTCGTATTTCAGAAGGAAAAGAACCATTAAAAGTAAAAGATGTACTTGAAATGATGATTAAAGCACATGAAATCCAAGGTGTACTTGCATTAGAAAATAGTTTAAACCGCGTTGGTCTTGACCATGTGTTATACGTAAAAGTAGCGACAACAGCAGTTGTTACGAAAATGCTTGGTGGTACACGTGAAGAAATCTTTAATGCATTGTCTCATGCATGGATTGATAACTCTAGTCTTCGTACATATCGTCATGCTCCAAATACAGGGTCACGTAAGTCATGGGCAGCTGGGGATGCAACAAGCCGCGGTGTTCATCTTGCCCTTACTGCATTAAAAGGTGAAATGGGTTACCCAACAGCATTATCTGCACCAGGATGGGGATTCCAAGATGTATTGTTTAACAAACAAGAACTAAAATTAGCAAGACCTTTAGATTCTTATGTAATGGAAAATGTATTGTTTAAAGTATCATATCCAGCAGAATTTCATGCTCAAACAGCTGCAGAATGTGCTGTGAAATTACATCCGGAAGTGAAAGAACGATTAGATGAAATTGATCGTATTACAATTACTACACATGAATCAGCAGTTCGTATTATTGATAAAGAGGGTCCATTAAATAACCCAGCTGACCGCGATCACTGCTTGCAATATATTACTGCAATCGGTTTATTAAAAGGTGACATTGTGGCTGATGATTATGAAGATGAAGTAGCGTCTGATCTTCGCGTAGATACATTACGAAATAAGATGGTTGTTGTTGAAAATAAACAATACAGTTTAGATTACCTTGATCCGAACAAGCGCTCAATCGCCAACGCTGTTCAAATACATTTTAAAGATGGTACTGTAACAGAAAATGTAGAATGTGAATATCCATTAGGTCACCGTTTCCGTAGAGACGAAGCGATTCCAAAGGTTGTTCAAAAGTTCTCTGCAAATATGGCTGTTCATTATTCTAATAAACAACAAGAAAAAATTCATGAAGCTTGTTTGAATGAAGAAAAATTAGAAAATATGAATGTAAATGAATTTGTAGATCTTTTCTTAATTTAAGCATAGGGGGGATAAGAATGGCTTGGGTTGTAAATAAACAGTCAACACAAGAAGAACTTGCCAATCGATTCCGGACTTTAGTAGAAGCACCTGAAATCTTGCAAATTCCTGGTGCACATGATGCGATGGCTGCTCTTGTTGCAAAAAACATTGGATTTTCAGCTCTTTATTTATCAGGGGCTGCTTATACAGCAAGTAAGGGTTTACCAGATTTAGGGATTGTCACATCTACTGAGGTGGCTGAAAGAGCAAGAGATCTTGTTAGAGCAACGGATTTACCTCTGCTTGTCGATATTGATACAGGGTTTGGTGGCGTGTTAAATGTAGCAAGAACTGCGGTAGAAATGATGGAAGCAAATGTAGCAGCTATTCAAATCGAAGATCAGCAACTTCCTAAAAAATGTGGACATCTAAATGGTAAAAAACTTGTTTCTATTGAAGAAATGCAACAAAAAATAAAAGTGATAAAAGAAGTAGCACCATCGATGGTTGTTGTGGCTCGTACGGATGCTCGCGCAGTTGAAGGGTTAGAAGCAGCGATTGAGCGAGCAATTGCTTACATAGAAGCGGGTGCAGATGCGATTTTCCCTGAAGCTTTGCAGTCAGAAGAAGAGTTTCGTTTATTTTCAAAAAAAGTAACGGTACCTTTACTTGCTAATATGACTGAATTTGGGAAAACACCGTACTATACCGCTGAAGAATTTGCTAATATCGGTTATCAAATGGTCATATATCCAGTGACTTCTCTTCGCGTAGCAGCAAAAGCTTATGAGCGTATTTTTCAGCTTATAAAAGAAGAGGGATCGCAAAAAGAAGGACTTGCTGATATGCAAACAAGAAGTGAATTATATGAAACAATTTCTTATCATGACTTTGAGGAGTTAGATAAGGGAATTGCAAAAACAATTTTATCTGATGGACAATAGATGAGAGCAAAAAGCGATGATACACATCTTTAGCAAAAATACCTGCTTGATGTAAGAGAAATCATCGCTTTTTTGTTATCTTAACAAGCTTTTACATTCTATTTCTCACAATATAATATTCATTATCGAGATGTTTTCAATTAAACATTTTATATATTCTTCATAGTTTCTACCGAATATTGGAATGGGAAAGTGTTAATTAATGAAATAGTTAGGAGGATGAGAATGAATAAGGCGGAACCGCAATGGAATGATTTCTTTTTACAATACAATAAAACGAGTGGGGATATTGCTACTCCGGAAGATTTTAATGATGAGGATCAGCTTATATCAAAAACAACTGAACAATTTGTAAAGCAAGAGGTTATTCCACATATGCAATCTATTGAGCAGTATGATTATGAAGTTACACGTAAGTTGTTTGAGAAAGCGGGAGATCTAGGCTTACTCAGCATAGAAGTTCCAGAAGCATACGGTGGACTGGATTTAGGAAAAAAAGTGTCTGGCATTGTTGCAGAAAAGATGGGATTTGGGGGAGCTTTTAGTGTTTCCTTTAATATCCATGCTGGAGTAGGGACATTGCCATATGTCTATTTCGGAACTAAGGAGCAAAAAGAGAAATATTTGCCGAAACTTGCATCAGGAGAGTGGA
This sequence comes from Bacillus sp. UNC322MFChir4.1, assembly GCF_000746135.1. Classification (NCBI taxonomy): domain Bacteria; kingdom Bacillati; phylum Bacillota; class Bacilli; order Caryophanales; family Bacillaceae; genus Bacillus; species Bacillus sp. UNC322MFChir4.1. Next base: position 151,851 of record NZ_JQKQ01000010.1, on the reverse strand, counting down.
TAGGAGCGTATGCGTTAACAGAACCTAATGCCGGTTCAGATGCGCTTAATGCGAAAACAAGTGCTGTGCAAAATGAAGAAGGAACAGCGTGGTTATTAAATGGAGAAAAACAATGGATTACAAATGCGCATCTTGCCGATGTTTATGTCGTTTTTGCAAAAACAAATAAAGGAATGACAGCGTTTATTATCGAAAGAACATGTAAGGGTGTTACTGTTGGGTTAGAAGAGAAAAAGATGGGGATAAAAGGATCTTCGACTGCAACTCTCATTTTAGAAGATGTATCGGTGCCAAGTACGAATGTATTAGGAGAGGTCGGAAAAGGACATCACGTTGCTTTAAATATATTAAATATGGCACGTTTGAAATTAGCTTTTGCTAATATTGGAACGGCAAAACAAGCGATTCAATTAGCTGTAAATTATGGGAAAGAACGTAAACAATTTGATACAGCATTAGTTGATTTTACAATGATTCAAGAAAAAATTGCAAATATGGTTATTTCTACATATGGAGCAGAAAGTGCTGCGTATCGTACGTCAGGTGAATTAGACGGGGCACTTTTTTCGGAACAAGAACATAATGATATTGTCAAAACGATGTCAAATTATGTGATGGAGTGTGCGATTAATAAAGTAAATTGTTCAGAAGTACTCGGTGAAATTGTCGATGAAGGTGTGCAAATTCATGGTGGATATGGGTATATGCAAGAATATGAAGTAGAACGCTTATATCGTGATGCGAGGATTAGTCGTATTTTTGAAGGGACAAATGAAATCAATCGCTTAACAATCGCCAAAATGGCACTAAAGAAATTTAAACAAAATGAATCTGCGGCGGACGAACAAGCAATAGAAGTAAGCACAGAAAGAAATTCCCGATACATCCAGTTGTCAAAACAGTTATTGAACCAATCTTTGAAAACGCTATCTTATTCTGCTAATCTCAAACTTGACAGGGAACAAGAATATTTACGTATAGTAGCTAACATGCTAAAAGAGTTATATGTGATGGAGTCATCTTTTTTACGTACTCAAAAAGCTATAGTGCGAAATGGCGAAGAAAAAGAATTGATAAAGCAGTTAGTAACAGATGTAATTTGTGAAGAAGGCTATCGTCAAATGGAGTCTGATGCAATCTCTATTCTTTCAAGTGCACAGCAAGATGAAAATGAGAGACGAATCTTATTAGAGGAAATTCGTCATCAATCAATACCTCTTTACACGAATTTGTTTATGAAAAAACGAGAAATTGCTAAAGCCATTACGAAGCGTTCTCGATATTTCGTTTAAATAGGGAGGAAAGCGATATGAAAAAGATTGGTTTAATAGGTTTAGGAAACATGGGTCTACCAATGTCTAAAAATTTAATCACTGCAAACTTCATTGTGTGCGGAGTAGATTTAAATAAAGAAGCTGAAAATTCATTTCAACAAGCAGGCGGAATTATTGGCCTGTCTATTCCTCAATTAGCGGAAAGTTGTGAAATGATTTTAACGAGCTTACCTTCGTCTCGTGCAGTAGAAACAGTTTACTTAGGAGAAGACGGACTTATTAATAATAGTCATCCGGGCATAATTTTAATTGATACAAGTACAGTTGCACCGCAACTTAATATGAAAATTGCGGAAGCAGCTAAGCGTAAAGGAATTGATTTTTTAGCAGCGCCAGTTAGCGGAGGAGTTATTGGAGCGATAAATCGAACACTTACGTTTATGGTTGGTGGCCCGAAAGAAGTATTTGAAAAATCTTTACCAGTATTAGATGTATTGGGAGAAAATATCTTTCATGTGAGTGAAAAAATTGATAGTGGTACGACGGTGAAACTTATAAATAATTTACTGATTGGTTTTTATACAGCGGGAGTTAGTGAAGCGCTTAGTTTGGCTAAACATAGCGATATGGATTTAGAAAAACTATTTGATATATTAAATGTTAGCTATGGACAAAGTCGTATTTATGAACGTAATTATAAAAGTTTTATCGCAACTGAAAACTACGAACCAGGTTTCACGGTTAATCTATTAAAAAAAGACTTAGGGTTTGCATTAGATTTGGCAAACGATAACAACTTACAATTGCCAGTTAGTAAAATGTTACTAGATCTATATGAAGAAGCAGGAAAAGAGGGATTTGGAGAGAAAGATATGGCTGTTCTGTATAAAAAAGTGAACGAACAAAAAATTTCGACTAACGAGTAGAAAGGGTATACTTTTAATATTCGGAATAATTAATCTATTTTTCGAGAGATAGCTATTATACAAGAAAAGGAGAGAATAAAATGATTATAACAGACGTAAAAAAAATGAAAAATCATATTAATGGAGAATGGGTGGATTCTACTGGTACTGAAATTGAAACGGTACCCAATCCCGCAAATGGAAAAGTAATCGCTTATGTTCCACTCTCCACAAAAACCGATGTAGATAAAGCGGTGGAGGCAGCAAAATGCGCTTATGAAACATGGTCACAAGTGCCGGTTCCAAACCGAACAAGATTCTTATATAAATATGTACAGCTTTTACAAGAGCATAAAGACGAGTTAGCTCAAATTATTACATTAGAGAACGGGAAAACATTAAAGGATGCTAGTGGAGAAGTGCAACGCGGAATAGAAGCTGTGGAACTAGCTACTTCTACACCGAACTTAATGATGGGACAAGCACTTCCGAATATTGCAGGGGGAATTGATGGTTCGATTTGGCGTTATCCGCTTGGTGTAGTTGCTGGGATTACACCGTTTAATTTTCCGATGATGATTCCGCTTTGGATGTTCCCACTTGCGATTGCTTGCGGAAATACATTCGTCTTGAAAACATCAGAACGAACGCCTTTATTAGGAGCAAAGCTTGTTGAATTATTTTATGAAGCAGGGTTTCCTAAAGGTGTCCTAAACTTAGTACACGGTGGTAAAGAAGTTGTAAATAGTGTGCTTGAGAATAAGGACATTCAAGCTGTTTCTTTTGTCGGTTCAGAACCAGTTGCTAAATATGTATATCAAACTGGTACAGCTAACGGAAAACGAGTTCAAGCATTGGCAGGTGCGAAAAATCATGCGATTGTTATGCCAGATTGTGATCTTGAAAAAACAGTTCAAGGCGTAGTTGGAGCAGCGTTTGCTAGCAGCGGTGAACGCTGTATGGCTTGTTCTGTTGTTGCGGTAGTAGACGAAATTGCTGATCAATTCATTGATGTACTCGTTTCTGAAACACGCAAGTTAAAAGTAGGAGACGGCCGTTATGAAGAAAACTTTGTTGGACCACTAATTCGTGAAGTTCATAAAGAGCGCGTTATTGGCTATATTAATAGCGGTGTATCCGAAGGTGCTACATTATTAGTAGACGGACGTAATATAAAAGAAGATGTAGAAGAAGGATATTATGTAGGTGCAACGATTTTTGATCATGTACAGCCGGATATGAAAATTTGGCAAGATGAAATATTTGCACCTGTTTTAAGTATTGTGAGAGTAAAAGACCTTGAAGAGGGAATCGAGCTTACAAATAAGTCTAAATTTGCAAATGGTGCAGTCATTTATACTTCAAGTGGGAAACATGCTCAAATTTTCCGCGATAAAATTGATGCTGGCATGATTGGTGTGAATGTTAACGTTCCAGCACCAATGGCATTTTTCGCATTTGCAGGAAATAAAGCTTCTTTCTACGGTGACCTAGGTACAAACGGAAAAGATGGTGTACAATTTTATACACGTAAAAAAGTAGTGACAGAACGCTGGTTTTAAGGGAATGTAAAAAAGTGTCCATTGCATTGGACACTTTTTTATACGTTTTGTGCTGGGAATTTCACTTACTATTATGAATTTCTTTGAAGGTGGAAAAAATTATTTACAACTTCGTCTGAAACTTCTTCCAAATGTTTATATTCATATTGCGGATTTTGGTCCTTATCGATGACAACAGAGCGTATTCCTTCGAAAAAGTCCTTATGTTTCAGAAAGTTTTTAGCGAGTACAAGGTCAGTAGCAAAGCACTCTTCTACAGTTTTTTCTTTCCCATCAATAAATTGTTTTAATGTAATCTTTAAAGAGAATGGTGATTTTGACAGCATTGTTTCTTTTGTTTGAGTTGCAAAAGGGCTCGCATCTTTCTCTAAAGAATGGATAATTTCTTCGACAGTGTGAAAAGAAAAGTGTTTATTAATCTCTGTTTGGAATGACGAAAGTTCACTTTCGTTAACAGGAAGTTCTGAATAATCATTGATTAGCTCTGTTAATGCTGTATGTATATATTTTGTATGCCAATCTATTTGTTCAATGTGATTCAGGAAAGCATTTAAGTTCTCACTTGTTAAATAAAAGTCAGCAGCATTGATATATAGTACATCTGGTGCTTTAATGACAGAAGCAGTTAATGCTAAGTAACGTCCGGTATTGCCCGGCGCTTTATTTAAGAAATAAGCTGATCCGACATCTGGGAAAAAACCGATATTCATTTCTGGCATTGCCCATTTTGTTCGCTCAGTTACAATTCTATGACTAGCTCCGTAAGTGAGTCCAACTCCTCCGCCCATAACAATACCATCTAAACATGCGAGAATTGGTTTGGAGAATTTATAAATGAGTAAATCTAATTGGAACTCATCTTCGAAAAATTGCTCTGCTTTTTGCAAGGCAGAGTCATCTAAACTTGCTTCGTAAAGAGTCTTAATGTCACCGCCGGCACAAAGTCCCTTCGTACCCGCGCCTTTTATAATAACAAGATGAATATGATCATCTATTTCCCATTCTTTCAATTTTTGCGTCATTGGTCCTATCATTTCATAAGAAATGGAGTTTAATGCTTTGGGGCGATTCAACGTAATGGTAGCTACGCCATTTTTGTTAACTGAAAATAGAACTTGATCAGTCATGTATATCCTCCTTTATCATTCTCTGTTTGTTTTTACATGTTGTGTCAGTGCAAATATACGTTTTGTAATAAGACAGAGAAAGTGCGTGTTTATATAAACTTCTTGTTTTTTTTCATTAATCCTGCATAAGGGCATGTCTTTCTTTGTATTAAAATGAAGAGCAACTGAATATACTGTAGAAAATAGACATGATCTTTACAAATCATGCATTTTTTGGCGAGATATTTTGGAAGGGTTCTATAAAAGAAAAAGGAATATTAATCTTCGTATGATGAATTGATATGTTTTGCAACGGTTGTTACAAAACATATGATTTGTAATTTTTCATAATACAGGCTTTAATAAATAGATATAATGAGTTTTCGATATTGTAGCTTTATTTATTATTAATTATAGAATGTTTTCATTCATGTACCCAAAGAAAGTAAAGGAAGGGGAGATTGGGATGCCAGGGCCTTTGCTATTATCGGTCATTATTTTGTCTTCTATTATGGTTGGTTTAGCTTTTTATTTCCATCAAGAGGATTCAGAGCAAAATACGATACAAGATAAAGTACGAATGGTATTTCCAATTTTCATTTTAACAATTGCAATTGGCTTTGCATTAACTGAAAATAATTACGTTGCAATTCTTTCGTGGCTGTTTATGACAGTGCTATTATTCATTATTTTGTACGCTGTAATGAAGGATTATTTACAAAAATAAATGTGCTGTAAACGGCACTTTTATTTTAAAGTAATAATTAATTTCACATACCGTAATAAAAAGAAATAAAAACTTAACCGTTTAAAATCTCTTTAGGATTTAAAACAATTAAGTTTCACTTTATATTCTGTTGCTACTTTTCTCATACTACAAATGAATAGTGACAGAAGCCGAGTGAGTTTTTAATAGGGAAGTCATACCATTCTTACTCATTCTCTTGTCAATCAGTAATGCCCGCTATACTATAAAATAGAGACATAAAAAAGGGGTGTTTTTGCATGAAGTTTGAAATGCATACAAAGATTATTGCAAATGAAACCGAGAAACGATTACATACAGAAGATAATATTTTTCAGTTAATGTTAGAAGGCTATCATTTATTTGTCGTAGATGAAATATTACCAGTGTATAAAACAAGGCAAGAACTTGTTGGAAGTGCCGTTGTCAAGAAAGTGGAATGGGCTGAGGGAAGAACAACGCTTTTATATCAACTTATTTCCCTTCAATCTGTGAATTAATAGAAAAGAAAGGAAGGAAAAGATGAAATTTTTTCATACAGCCGATTGGCATTTAGGAAAGCTTGTACATGGTGTTTATATGACAGAAGATCAGCGCTATGTTTTAGAACAATTTATACAAGCAGTGAAAGAAGAAAAACCAGATGCAGTCATTATTGCAGGAGATTTATACGACCGTGCTATTCCGCCGACAGAGGCGGTTGATTTATTAAATGAAACATTACAAAAAATTGTAATTGAATTACAAACACCAGTACTAGCGATTGCAGGAAATCATGATAGTCCAGATCGTATTCATTTTGGAAGTAGTTTAATGAAGAAACAAGGCTTGCACATTGTCGGACAATTTCAATATCCATATGAACCAGTTGTTATGCATGATGACTATGGAGAAGTACATTTTCATTTAGTCCCATATGTTGATCCAAGCATCGTTCGTCATGTCATGAAAAATGATGACATTCGCAGTCATGACGATGCAATGCGTATTTTTATGAATGAGTTATCGGAAAGTATGGATAAAGAGGTGCGTCATGTTTTTGTCGGACATGCTTTTGTCACATCGGCAGGGGAAGCAGAAGAAAATACAAGTGATGCTGAACGGCCATTATCTATTGGCGGAGCAGAATATGTAAACAGTCATTATTTTGATGCTTTTCATTACACAGCGCTTGGCCATTTGCACCAGGCGCATTACGTACGAAATGAAACAATTCGCTATGCAGGTTCGCCGCTTGCTTATTCTATTTCAGAAGAGAATCATAAAAAAGGGTATTACATTGTTGAATTAAATGAAGTAGGGCAAGTAACACTTGAGAAACGATCGTTAACACCAAAGCGGAAAATGAGAACGGTTGAGGCAAAAATTGATGAGTTGCTACAACATCCTGTATGCGAAGATTATGTATTTGTAAAATTATTGGATGAAAATCCTGTATTGCAGCCAATGGAAAAGATTCGTTCTGTTTATCCAAATGCAATGCATGTAGAGCGAGTTATACAAAGAAAAGAATTGGTAAATGAAGATATTGCAGTTATTTCACGTCATAAAATGGATGATCTTTCTCTTGTGAAAGCTTTTTATAAAGAAATGAAAGGGACGGAGTTATCAGAAGAAAAAGAACGTCTCTTCATAGAAGTATTAAAAACAGTTCATGAACGAGAGGGGGAGAGAGCATGAGACCAATTAAACTTGTTATGACAGCGTTTGGTCCATATAAACAGCAAGAAACGATTAATTTTGAAGAACTAGGCGAACATCGAATCTTTGCGATTTCTGGAAATACAGGTGCAGGAAAAACAACGATTTTTGATGCGATTTGTTATGCATTGTACGGAGAAGCGAGCGGAGAAGAACGAAATGATACGAGTATGCTTCGTAGTCAATTTGCTGATGACAACGCTTATACAAGCGTTGAATTATTATTTCAATTGAAAGAAAAAAATTATTGTATAAAGCGTCAACTTGGTCATAAAAAGCAAGGAAATAAAACGATTACGGGCCATGCAATTGAGTTTTATGAAGTTGTAGATGACGAACAAATTCCATGTGTAGATCGCTTCCATGTGACGGATATTAACAAAAAAGTGGAAGATTTAATTGGCCTTAGTAAGCATCAATTTAGTCAAATTGTGATGCTCCCACAAGGCGAATTTCGTAAACTGTTAACATCTGAAACAGAAAATAAAGAGGAAATTTTACGCCGTATTTTTAAAACGGATCGATATAAATTAATGAGAGAGTTATTAGATCAAAAGCGTAAAGAATGGAAAGATGTTTTGCAAGAAAAGCAAAAAGAACGTGAATTGTACTTTCGTAATGTTTTCAAGCTTCCTGTGCGGGATGGTACACTGCTCGAAATATTAACAAATCAAGAACATGTGAATACACATCAAGTAGTAGAAGCGCTTCAACAAGAAATGGATTTTTATGAAAAACAAGCAAAGCAATTAGAACAACAAGAATCAGTGCAGTTAAAACAATTAAAAGAGGCAGAAGCTGGTTATCATGAAGCGAAAGCTTTGAATGATAGATTACAAGATTTGCAAACAAAACAAAATCGTTATGATTCATTAGTGCAGGAACGTTCTTCAATTGAAGCGAAAGAACAACAATTTACAAAAGCCGAGCAAGCACACCGGTTATTACCGTTTGAACAATGGTATGATGAAGCAGTTCAAAGTGCAGAGCAAGCTGAGCAATATATGAAGCAAATGGCTGGCAAACAAGAACAGCTAGTATTAGCTTATGAACGTGCGGAGCAGCAGTACGAACAAGAAAAAAACAATGAAACGGTCCGTGAAGAGACGAAGCGAAACATTCAAATGTTAGAAGAATTAAAAGAAGTAATTGCAACATTTGCTGATAAAAAAATAAAATTAGCAGCGGCAGAAAAACAATTGGAGCAATTTAAGCGTGAGATAAGTAAATTAGAGGAGCAGCAAGAATTCAGTAGTGCACAAAAACAACAGCTTGCCAGTAAGCTAAAACAAATGGAACAAGCACTTGAGCAATATATAACAAAGGCGGAGCAGTTAAGCCGTATGCGTGAAGATGCAAAAGTATTAAAAGATACTTACCAAGTGTGGCAAGAATTGCAAAAGTATGAGAAGGAAAGAATGGGTACCTCCGACCAGATGAATGCTGCTCAGCAAGCGTATGAAACGTTAGAGAAATCATGGTTAAGCGAACAAGCTGGTCAATTAGCAATTCATTTACATGATGGAAAACCTTGCCCGGTTTGTGGTAGTACTGCTCATCCGAATAAAGCGACTGAACAAGAAATGTCTGTTGATGAAGAACAGTTAAATCGTCTTCGTGAACAAAAAACACAAGCTGAAAAGCAATTCGTTCAAATAGAAGAAAAATGTAACTTTTATAAAGGGCAATATGAAGAATTATGTAAAGAAGTACAGAACCGTGGATACGCTGCACTAGAGCTTGGAGATGTGTATCAAACGTTAATCCAGCAAGGAAAACAACTAGCTGCCGAAGTAAATGAGTTAAAAGCGACTGAAGAAGAACGGAAACAATTATCACCACAGCTGCAAAAGCTAGACGAACAATTAGAGAAATTGCAGGGAGCTAAACGTGATGTAGAAGAAAAATTACATCGCTCTGAAATGGAATTGATTCAACTGCGAACAGCGTATGAAAATGATAAAGAAAAAATTCCAGCAGATATGCAAACATTAGAAGCGTGGCAACAAGCATATGAAGCAAAAGCTTCTTTACTGCACCGCCTGCAAGGAGCGTGGCAAAGAGCACAAGAGGAATTTCAGCGCAGTGCGAGTGAAAAAATTCGCGTGGAAGAAGCATATAAAGCAGCGCAGCAACAATTTACACAAAGAACAGAAAAAAAAGACGAACAATATGAGCGTTTCATGAAAGAACTTGAAGCAAGCGGCTTTGCAAGTCAGCAAGCATACACAGAAGCTAAACGATCTGATGCAGAGCGAACAGACTTACAACAACACATTCAATCGTATTACGGGGCGCTTGAAGTATTAACAAAACAAATTGAAGAATTAACAGAGACGCTCCGTGGAAAAGAATGGACAGAGTTAACGCAAATAGAAGAACAGCTGAAAGAATTAGAAATCCAGCTTGATATTACAAAAGAACAACGTCAGCGTACGAAAAGTGCGAATGAATATATTTCTGATCTGCATGAAAATATTCGCCGCATCGATGAACAAATTCATGAAGAAGAAACAGCATTCCAAGAGCTTGTTGATTTATATGAAGTGATGAAAGGTGACAATGAAAGTCGCATTTCATTTGAGCGTTACATTTTAATAGAATATTTAGAGCAAATTGTCCAAGTAGCCAATGAACGACTTCGAAAACTATCGAATGGACAATTTTTCTTAAAACGAAGTGAACGGGTAGAAAAACGAAATCGACAAAGCGGTTTAGGATTAGATGTCTACGATGCCTATACAGGGCAAACACGTGATGTAAAAACATTATCCGGCGGCGAAAAATTTAACGCATCTCTTTGCCTAGCACTAGGTATGGCCGATATCATCCAATCATACGAAGGCGGTATTTCAATTGAAACGATGTTCATTGACGAAGGCTTCGGTTCATTAGATGAAGAATCATTAACGAAAGCAGTAGATGCTTTAATTGATCTGCAAAAATCAGGGCGATTTATTGGTGTAATCTCGCACGTACAAGAACTGAAGAATGCAATGCCAGCAGTGCTTGAAGTCATGAAGCAGAAAGATGGATGTAGTAAGACGCGGTTTGTGGTGAAATAGATAAAAGTGTTTGGTTTTTCAGGGGCGGCACGTATTGTATCTTCGGAAGAAGGCTTATTCCACCCGTGATTTCTGATAATATTAAATATCTTTATATTTTTCAATTTTGGACTCTGCAAAATTGCAGAGTCTTTTTTTATGGAAAGGATTTACTGTATATTGATGTTGATCTGATTTATGATACATATTTTATAAAAGGGAGGAATGTCAAATGGAATCGGTAAATATTAGTGGGAATATTTATTATATTGAATGTATTCCGTTCGAAGACAAGAGTGAGAAGAACGAGGAAGGGTACTATGAATATTATTACAAAGGGATCTATATATTGTTTCACTCTGACAAAGAAATAATAAAAGCTAGAATTTATGATGGAGAAGAAGAAATGTCTTTTTTAAGAAATCCAATTCTTGCTTTTGGTGAAGATTTTGAAGCGATGAAAGCACATATAATTAAAAAATTCGGTGTGAATAGATTTAAGTTTCTAGGTGGAGAAAAGGGTTATACAGAATTATAGTAAAAATCAATATCATTCTTTAACTTGGTCTAAGCAAAAGAAAAAGACACTCTTTCGAGTGAACTGTACCCCGAGTCATGGACTTTCTTAAGTGTCCACGATTGGGGGTACAGTTCATATTAATTTGTAGGAAGGTTTTTTGTTTGTTGTTGAGTTGCTTATGATGAATAGATTAGCTAGAGATGTGTTTTATATTACTAATAGTGAGAAGTATGCAAGTGTAAAATAATAACAAATCCGACTCGTATCACATTGAGTCGGATTTAATAAATACCTTACATTAGTTGAAATCAAGGTTTTGTAAGTAATTCTCATACTCTTCTAACCATACTAACATCAAGTTCTTTAATTCAATTGTTTCAATTTCGCAAGTATTCTCTTCTTCTTCATAATAACGATGAACAATTTTAGTATAATCTGCTTGTATTTTCAAATCGCAGCTATTTCCACCTATTTCAATATGGTCAACTTCGCCATTTAATACTCTATTAAGATATTGTAGACCATGCTCGCTATGGATATCGTCTTCTAAAAAATCCGAAACTAAAGAAATTTCTTTTGGAAGTTCAATTCTTAAGATATTTAAAGAACATATATAAATTTTATATTCATATTTCATAAACTAACTTCACCTCTTCTGTCAATTAATAAATAAATTGGAAATGCTGATATAATCCTACCAGTTGATTTATCAAGAAACATTTCGATTTGCATTCCGTTTGCCGCTTTACCGATATATGTATTTCTAGTTCCTTTTACAAATTGAGCGTTTAAATTATAGTCGGTGAATAATACCGGCTATTTTTATTAGGGGCGGGGGAGGTTTTCGAGATTTTGGTTCGCCAGGTGTCTGGAAAATCCGTGCTATAGATAGTAGGTGGTATGTGAAGTAATAAATAAGGCTGACTTCATGCAGAAGTCAGCCTTATTTATTATTTTATTCCTGTGTTTTCTCTTTTTTAAACTCTTTTTGTTTGTCCAGCCAAATATTAATTAAATGTACTAATTCAATCGTTTCTATCTCACAAAATTCACCTTTACCATCTTCAGCTAAATTGTCTAGGATAGTAGTTGTATCTCTTCGAATTTCTAAACCACAAATGTTGCCATTTACTTCTTCATAATCTTTTTCCCCGTTTAAAACACTATGTATCTCTTCTAAAATCCAATCTCCAAATGCAGAAACTTCAACATATAAAAAGGTTCCAACAAGTTTAATTTCCTTTGGTACCCTCATGATTAATATTTCATTATCAAGCACTTCAAAAGTATATTTATATTTCATTTCTATTATACTCCCTTATATTAAAAATAGAATTTATTCTTTTGGGAAAGCAGAGATAATTTTCCCGTTGTTATCTATATACATGAGAATTTCTATACCATCTAGACCTACTCTTTTATATGTATTATCGGTTACGTGTTCTGGACAGTATACATGAATTTCGTGGTATGACGAGAGAAGAGGTAACAGTGTTTTTACATCTAAAAGAGGCAGTCTTAGACGATATGGTCGCCGTGTTACTGTAAGAGTAAAATAAAACCGCCTGTGAGGGCGGCTTCTTTTTACGTTATTTCCTTAAAGCTCTATGTTTTCTTATTTTTTCTTTAATATAGACTACGTTTTTTATACCTAGACGAATTGAAGCGATGATAAGATAAATCATTACAAGGGAGTAGATTACAATCCAAATCGTATAAATATATGTATCTTGAAATCCATTTTCACTAAGCCAGTGAGTGACTAACATTCCACCGAAGTAAGCCGGAATTGCTAGTAAACTTAGGTCTCTCGGGTCGGTTGCAAGATAAATCATAAAAAATAGAAAAGCAAGAGCTCCTATTGTATTCGTGTCATCCAAAATCATCATAATAATGCACCTACTTTATAATACTATAGCTACAATTCACTATCGTGATTCAATCAAAGTTAACTTTTTACAGATACTACAAGTGATTTTTCTGTACCTTTACGTACGATTTGCTTCCGCTTACAATTCGGAAAAACTCCCTGTAGTTTACCTACGTTAAGTATAACAAATATTACGGTAAATTTCTCCAATAAAAAGAACGCTTACTCGGCGTCCTTCTCTTTTACGATCTCGAATAATTCTCTAATATCGTCTATTTCAAAATAATCGAGTGGTTTCAATATTTGTTTTTTTCTTATAAGTTTAAGTGGGTTCGCTCTTTTTAATGATGCCCGGATAAAACGAAATGTTAAACTAATCGTTCCTTTAGAGTAGTGATCTTCCTCAATCAATGTATTGGTATAGTGCTGGTATGCATAGTTGTAATCTCTTGCATTCTCAAATGTCCAAGACGTGATATTATATCCAATACAATTAAGTAAATCGTATAAAGAAATTTCTAAAAAAAATCTTGACTCTAACCTTAGGTAATACTTCATAGTTAGTTTTGAAAGGAGGAAATAATGAAAGTTACAGTTAAAGATTTATCACATATAGCAGGCGTTTCCATCAAGACTCTTTACCACTATCATAAAATTGGCCTGCTTATTCCCAATGAGATTGGTGAAACAGGCTATCGGTATTATGGTGTAGAAGAACTAAATAGATTACAGGAAATTCTTTTTTATAAAGAGTTGGATATCCCGTTGTTAGAAATTAAAAATTTGTTAGACGAAGAATCAAATAGGGTCGGTACTTTAGAAAAACAGATGATGCTTTTTGAAAAGAAAATTGAGAAGTATCATCAGCTAATTAAAACTATAAAATTATCTTTAGAATATACAAAGAAGGGTGAGAATATGGACAATAAGTTAATGTTTAATGGATTTGAAACAGAGGAAGAGTGGAAAAATGCTCTTGAAAAGCAGAAAACACATTTACAAGAAAAATATAATTTTGACCTTAATACTGACTCCATCAATGTGAATGATATGAATAAGATGGCTATTGAAGCAAAAAATTTCACAGATAGAATGACTGGATTCTTAAGAAATGGAGCTAAGTATAACGATTCAAGTGTACATGATGTCGTTAAACAGCATCTCAAGTTTTTAAATAAAAACGGTCATACAATTAGCAAAGAAGATTACGTGAATCAAACAAAGTTTTTCCTTCAAGATGATTTTCATAGAGAGATGTTAGAAAAACAGCAAATCGGATTATCATATTATTTACTAGCCGTTGCAGAAAATTTATAAATACTTTTTAAGGCAGCAGGAATAGTGCACTTGCTGTCTTTTTTGGGGATAACTCTTTATCAAAGTATATAAATTAAAATGTAAATCCGACTCAATGTGATATGAGTCGGATTTGTTTCGTACAATTTTATTCTTTACTTTTTATAGCTTCTTTTAGTATTTTAAGGGTCTGCTTTAGCCATTCTACAGGTGTTAAGTTTAATGCAGGGAAATAAATATAAGCATTATATTTAATAAATTCCTCTTTTTCACTATCAGTTAAATTACTGCTTAAAAATGAGAGTATATCATTTTTAGTGTTTTCGATACAGATTTTAGTAACTTCCATTATAAATTCATTAAGAGCTTCCTCAGGTGATTCCATGTCTTGGTGAAATGTTCCTGCTAAAAAATCACCTAATTCTTCATAAGGGCTATATGTATCTTCCATATAAGTCCTCCTCTATTTTTCTGGATATCCTGTAATAATAAAACATCTTTGGTTCTCTTTTTTAAAAATAATAATAGATTGGTCGTTAAAACAATAATTTTTATAGTTTTATTTTTTTACTCACAATATTTCGGTTAAATGTAATTAAAAGTCACTTATAAAGAAATATTGAATAGATTGTCACACAAAACTGACAAGTAGATGTTAAGGAAAGGACACAAGTTGGGTTTAAGGAAAAGAACACATATTATCAATGTTTAATATGTGTTCTTTTTTAGTTTTCGGCATTTGTGAATAGAGGCAGTAGAGTAGCTTATGTTTAACGTTAATCAAAGCTATTTTTAGCTAGGAGAGAAATCATATTAAATACCAATGCAATCAGAAAAATTGGTAGTAATACATATAGCGTTACTTTAGTTATGTATGAGTCATAATGAAATAGGTACCAAAACATAGGCATGTCCCTATAAGAAACTCTTAAAACTGCCACGGTATTTTCACCGCTTGTTTCGTTTCTAGTTGTGCCTATAACTTTTCCATATACAGTAAAATCCCCTATGTACGCTGGATCAGCAACATGCTGGAACGGGGTGTCGCCCTTTAATTCAATGTCTCTAGAATCTACATTCGGATATGTATTTTTCACTTTTTCTTTTAGTATAGCTAAATCACTTTCACTAATTTTTTGAGGTGCTCCTGTAGTAGCTTGTGCGTATACGTGTAATTTTATATCATCTCTTTGAATGGCAGTCCTACCTACTATTCTATTCGGAGAAAATATAAGAAATATAATATGAAGGATAAAAAAACATTATAAACACTTTAGAGCATTTTTGTAACTTATTCAAATTTCATCTCTCCGTAAAAAATAATGGGATTAAGTAAAATTCATTTAGGAAAATATAACGCTTGAAACTCGTCTTTCGTAATTCCAAAATAGATTTCATCATAGAATGTCCCGTTTGTATACATCATATTTCTTAAGCGGCCTTCCTCTACAAATTGCAGTTTTCGATGAAGGTTGATAGAAGCCGTATTAAATGAGTAGATTTGAATAGTCGCTTTTTGATATCTAAGCTCGAAGAAGTAATGTTTTAGTATAGTTATAATCATATCTTGCGCGTATCCTTTCCCTCTATGAGAAGGGAATACAGATATGCCGTAGTCAAATGTCCCATTTTTAGAATCGCAATTCGCAACGTCGATTGTACCGATTATGTTTTTGTTGTTATCTTCAGCAATCCAATAAAAATCATCACAGTCAGTAGACGAACCCTTTGATATGTCACCCATCCACTCTTCGATTTGTTCTTTTGTACGTGGGAAAGCAATTGAATCAAGATTTTTGAGTATTAAATCATCTAGATTTTCGAATAAATGGATATCCTCTTTTTGAGGTGCTCTTAATCGTACTTTTTTTCCGCTCCAATATGATATTTTCATTATCTTCACATCTCTTTCTAGTTATATCGTTAAGTTAAATTATACCATTTGTGTAGTTATTTGTATATTGAACACGAATTGTTAAATTTTTTGTTTAATAAATCATTTGTTTTTCTGTCGGTAAGTGATACCGATTGATAGGGGGGAATATAACTCTCATAAATGTTCTTAAATTCTAATCGCTTTACTTTGTTGAAAACATCATTCAGTAGATCAAATAAAAAACAAAAGGATCTGCGTCCGAAACAGGTCCTTTCGTTAGATAATGAAACTCGTTAGGAGCTCACCTATTATGTTAGCAGCTGATAATTGAGCAGTCTATAGGTTAGAGGTTGAGAAAGTTTTTTGTAGGGTGAATGAGCTTCGTTTCAAGATTAGAAGAGGAGAAAGGTAATTGTTCTTTATAAATCTATTTTAATTTCAATATATAAGCTGCTGCTTTGTAGAATAAAACATACTCTGCTCTCGTTTTCTCCTTTTGTTTTAACTTCGCATGTGACAGGAGGCCCTGATCGTTTCTATGCACGGCCAGATGCTCTCGCCCGCCTAAAAAGAAAAAGGTGTTAACGTAGTTGTTTTAGAATTTTAACTTTTCGGATTAATATGATAATATTTTATGATAAAGCTAAAATAAAAAGGATGGTAAACATGCAAAAGAGACCAGAAGCAAATGAATATAATCCGTATTATGCAACATACATAAACTTATTACATGAGGGAGATATCATACAAATTTTAGAAGAGCAAATAAAAGAAACAAACCTCTTATTGAAGGATATTTCTGATAGTGAAGGACATTTTCGGTATGCACCTAATAAATGGAGCATAAAAGAAGTAATCGGGCATATTGCGGATACTGAACGGATTATGGCATATCGACTTCTTTCGATAGCGAGAGGAGAGACGACGTCACTTCCTGGATACAACGATGATATGTATGTTCTTAGGGCTGCATTTGATAAGCAATCTATGGAATACCTTCTTTCGAACTTAACGATTGTTCGTCAAGCTACTGTGCACTTACTAAAAAGCCTAGATGCAGAAGCTTGGTTACAAAGAGGGACTGCAAATAACTCTGAAGTTACTATTCGGGCATTGGCATACATTATTGCTGGTCATGAGCTTCATCATCGTAAAATTATAAAAGAACGTTATATGAGTACTGCTGATCATCCATCTAGTTGAAATATGAAATTAAAAAGAGATTGATTCGTAAAAATGATGAATCAATCTCTTTTTTAATTTTTGCGGCGTATTAGTGGAATTATAACAATTTTTGTGGCAAAATTAAATTCTCAACGTTTTTAAGGGATATTTGTTTTATTAAGTGTAATATGTAACATTATGTAAGTGGATCATATAAAAGAGGGGGTATATTTTGAAAACGAGAAATGTAGTAAATATTTTTATTCTATTTACTTTATATACGCTGTTAATGATTTACATTGGCTGGAACGGTTGGGTTTGGATTCATACGACTTTTCATATTCAATCTTGGGGATATTATGCGATTCTAGTTGGACTGTTTTCATACGCGTATATTCTAGATCGAATAATCAAGTTTGATTCACCGCTTAGAACAATTGGTTCTTATTGGTTTGCGGTTATCCAATATGCATTCATACTATTACCACTAGCGGATGTAGTAGTGTTAATTTTAAATTGGTTATCGTTTCCGAAAGAACAATCTATTTTTTGGACTGGTACAATCGTTCTCATTACTTTTGTTTTTATTTTTGTTTATGGAACATTTAATGCGTATAGCCCAGTTGTAAGAAAGTACGAGATTCATGTACCTAAAAAAAATGGTAACCGTAAGACACTTCGAATTGCGATGGCTTCAGATATGCATTTTGGTAATCTGTCTGGCTTGTCCCATCTGAAAAGATTGGTTCATCATGTAAATGATATGAAACCAGATATTATACTTTTACCTGGAGATATTATTGACGATCATCCAGAGTACTTTATAAAAAAGAATATGGGACAAGTGATGAAACAAATGCATGCTCCGCTTGGTGTATATGGTGTGCTAGGAAATCATGAATATTACGGCGGGGCGATTCCTGAATTTTTGCAAGAAATGAATAAAATTGATGTAAATATATTATTAGATGAAGTTGTGAAAATTGAAGATTGTTTTTTTATTGTAGGGAGAAAAGATAAGACGGACCGAGATCGTAAAAGTTTTGAGGAATTAATGAGCACTGTGGATAAGAGTCTTCCTGTCATTGCAATGGATCATCAGCCATTTGAGTTAAAGCAAGCTGAAGCATCAGGTGTTGATGTATTATTGTCCGGACATACGCATAGAGGACAAATGGCACCAAATCATATCATTACAAGAAGAATGTATGAATTAGATTGGGGATATGTACAGAAAGATTTATTTCATGCAATTGTTTCTTCTGGATTTGGTTTTTGGGGACCACCGTTAAGACTTGGCAGCCGATCAGAGATTATTCAAATAGAACTTACATTTGATTAAGTAGCAAGGGGTAAGACACCTTTGCTACTTTTTTTATGTAATAAGTAAATTAGTTTTCATTCGTCACCATGTTGACATGTTTTTCAGGAACGTGGTATTCTGTATTTGTCAGCATGGTGACAAATACAAAGGGGAGCTACATATGGATATAAATCAATTAATGAAAGAACTGCATGTTATGCAGCAAAGTTACGCAACTTTATTTTCAGTTGTCAATAAGGTTCAAACGCGTGGGGACGAGTATTTAGAGATACTAACTTCCCGGCAACACATGGCTCTTATTGCGATTGCACATTTGCCAATCGAAAGCACTACACTTATTAATATTGCTAAAAAGATAGGTACAACAAAGCAGACCGCAAATAAGTTAATTACAGGTCTTGTAAAAAAAGGGTTTGTTAAAACCGTGCCGAGTAAAATAGATAAACGTTCGATTAATATCGTGATTACTCCTGAAGGAAAAAAAGCGTTAATTGCTTGTTCTGAAAAGTCCACTTATTTCTTAGCGGATATGTTTCATGATTTCACAACAGATGAAATTGAAACGTTTTGGAGATTATTACAAAAGCTATATCGTTTCGACGGGGAAGAACAAGATGGTTTTGAAGAACAGGCCAATCTCGAAGTTGATGAGCAGATGCAGTTGAACGATCAAGAAAAAATCTTGGCTGAGTTTTCAAGACGCCGATATGGGGGACGGAATGATGAGTAAAGTTTATATGAGTAATGTCATTTATCAGAAAGCAAAAGAGACTGAGAATAAGATGAAAGAAAAAGTCTATTATGTAAAGAATACAGTCCAGCAATCTATTTCTCAGGCAAAGGACAAGTTTCACCGTAACAAGAAATTAAACCGGATAGGCTATTGTGTATCCATTGCTACTGCACTACTTATCATGGCGGCTTCTTGGCTGACCGCAACACATTGGCTATTTTGGATAGGTGTAGTAAGTATTTTAAGTAATGCTGTATTATTCAGTATTAGTTATATCAAAAAATAGTTTAATGGATAATAATGTAGCTTTATAAAAAAAGATTGATAATTAAAAAATCCTGATAAAAATCACCTAGTGAGAGATCGTTATCTTAAGAGGTGATTTTTTTGTCTAAGAGAAAAATAGTAAACTCTATTGAAAAGAAAATGAAAGATAGTCGCTTTTCGAGATGTTTTTGATCAAACTTTTTTATAAAGCTACAGGAGTATAAAATTACAAAATATACATAAAATTGGAAATATAATGTAATGAATGGTAGAATATGGTTGTGCTGTCAGAATCAATGTTTAGCATACTGAGAAAATAATCAATAAATCTAGTTTTAAAGGGGGAATTAATTTGGAAAGAAGAAGTAATAGAGTTATAAATCATTTTCGAAGTTTATTAGTTTTAAGTCTATGTTTCTTTTTAGTCTTTTTGGGTAGTAATAATGTAAAGGCTGAAACAATTTCTTCTATAGCATTACATGCTAAAGATGTAGAAGCTTTCACAAATAAAATAATTCCAGAGAAAATGAAAGCTGAAAATGCACCTGGTGTAGCTATTGTAGTTGTCAAAGATGATCAAATTCTATTTCAAAAAGGGTACGGTTTTTCCAATAAAGAACAGAATATTCCCATTGATCCCAAAAAAACAGTTTTTCGATTAGCGTCAGTATCAAAGGTTTTTACTGCCAGTGCTGTAATGCAGTTAGTTGAACAAGGAAAAATCGATTTAAATAGTGATATAGTAAATTATATGGGAGGATTAAAGTACCAAAATAACATGGGTGAACCAGTTACAATGAAACATTTACTCACCCATACAACAGGTTTTGATTACGTGGATCCTAGACCGGAGGATATTCATTTTCAAATTAATGACTATACAAAACTTAAAGATTATGTAGAAGAAAATATGCCCACAGTAGTGAGAAAACCAGGAGATACGTATACATATGATAATTTTGCTTCTATGCTTCAAGGATATATTGTTCAAAACTTGACAAACACACCTTTTTATAAATATATGGCTTCAAATATTTTTTACCCTTTAGAGATGCAAAATAGTAGTTTTGTTATGACTAATTTTATCAAAGATAAGCTTGCAACAGGATACAATAAAAAAGGTGATGCCATCCCATTTTATGAAACAAGACCGACGGACATGCCACAAGGGAGTATGTTTTCTACAGGAAGTGACGTGGCCAATTTTATGATTGCTCAATTGAATGGTGGTAAATTTAAAAATAAACAAATACTAAAAAAAGAAACTGTTCAAGATATGCAAAAAACAAAATTTGCGTTACACCCAAAATATCCAAATATGGCATATGGATTTGAATTCTTTTCACCGCAAAGTCATAATGGTCAATATGTTTTTGGAAAAGGTGGAAATATACCAGGGTTTTCTTCTTTAATGTGGTTAATTCCTGAACATAAAATAGGTGTTTTTGTTGTTACGAATAAAGATGGCTCATCACTTCCTTATGAATTATTTGATGAATTTATGAATCACTATTTTCCAGACAGAACGAAGCCAGAGTATTTAAAACCTAGTGAAGAAGAGTTAAAGAAATTTGAAGGTGTTTACCGTGATTTGCGGGTGAAAAATCTTATTACACATGTAAAAATAAGTGAAGGAAAGTTATTTGTAAGTGATAAAAGATATGGTAAACAGGAACTAAAACAAATAGATCCTTTACTATTTGAAGATGAAAAAGGTAATTATATGGCGTTTAAACTTCATTCAGATGGCACTGTAAAAGAAATGATACACTGGAACTCTGGTAGTTCAGCGGTGAAATTAAGTGAGCCTAAGAGATTTCAAGATGTAGAGGCAAATCATCCATATGCTAAAGTTATAGATCCTTTACACCAATATGAGATATTAAAAGCAAATAAGGAGGGGAATTTTGTTCCTGAAGCCCCTCTTACACGTGGAGAATTTTCATATTGGTTATCTCAAATTGCTTACTTTACACCGCCTTCAAAAAAAGACCCTGTATTTTCTGATGTAAAGGACCATCAGTATGCATCTCATATTCAAAAGTTATATGAACTTGGTATTTTATACGAAAAAGAAGGGGAACAATTTTATCCAGATCGCGCTATTACTAGACAAGAAGCAGCATGGATTGCGTGGCATTATTTAAAAATGATAGAAGCGCCACCTGCAGACGCTACTCTAAAGGGAGAAACGGATGATTGGGCAATAGAGTCTGTCAAAAACATTGTAGGTCATCGTTTAGTTGGACCTGAGGTCATATATAATGCAGATGGATCAGCAGATTATTTATCGAAACAAATAATGAAACGACAAGAGGCAGCTGCTTTGTTATTTTATGTTATGTTATCTAGTTAATTTGCTTCAAATATAGATTAACAAAAAAAACGTAGTCTAGGAGAAAGGCACTTATAAAAAAGTGCCTTTTCTTTATGGAAAATTCCAACGCTAAGTGTAGGCGTTACAAGAGAATGTTAATATACTTCATAAACATAATGGAATGGGGGTAACCAGTCTCTTTTTCCGATAATTTCTAAATGTTTTTTTGGTAAACCACCAATAGATTTAACATATTCCATTATATTCTATTGCATATTGTGAAGTTGTTCTGCAGTACATTTTTCAATGTGTAGCTTTGAAGAAAGACTGTATTAGAAGAAATTTTTAAAATCATGGGAAATGATGTGGAAATAGAAGAAAGTTCATTAGGTTATAGAGTTTATCATAAAAAATATAACTGCAGAAGTGCTTGAAAAATGAATCGATAGTGGATTCACTGTGCGGCAAGGCTTATTACATAAAAATATTTATACTGTATCTAAAATAGTAAAGTAATCAAACTTTATTTCAAAATAACAAATAAAAAAGAAATGTATTTCCTTTTATAATATTATTTTTCTTAAGATTTTGATATTTCTATTAATTTCCTTTAAAATTAAAGTATATGGCTTTAATTTTAAAGGAAAATAAAGGGGGAAATATGTATGCTAATTAAATCGATTATTTGTAAAGTTAGCGACGAAAAAAAGGAATTATTTTCAGCGGCTCAAGAACAATGGGGCGAGTTGAATGCTTTAGATGGTTTTTACGGGCAAATCGGGGGATGGGATGAATCAGAGGCTTGTATAGTTAGTTTATGGGAAAATATGAAAATGTATCAAAGCTTTATGAATGAATCACACGATAAGATTTTTAATGATAACAACCAAGAGAGTACGTATACATCATGTGAAACAGAATTATATCAATCTTTATTTGATATGTCGGAGACTCCATTTGTTGAAGCATTAGCACACAGTTCCTTTTTACGAATCGCAATTTGTGATGTGAAACAAGAGAGTGAAAAGCAATTTTTACATATGCAAGAAACGGTTTGGAATCCAGGAATGGAAAGAGCAGAAGGGATGATGGGCGGCGTTGTTGGAAGATCTCTTTCTTCTAATCGTTACATTGTTTTATCTTTATGGAAAGACGAAGCAGCACATCGACATTATGTGAAAGAAATATTTCCGCAATTACTACATACAGCAAATCTATCTCAGCAAGTGTTACATATAGAAGGTAAACAGACAACACTTGTTAATTCTTGGGCTGTATTACCTGTTCATTGTAAGTAGAATGTTAGCAAATTGTCTAAAGGAGGAAGTAGGTATGCCTTATCCGAAACATATTGTATGTGCTGCAACTGTCGTGTTAAATGATAAAAACGAAATTTTACTTTTAAAAAGTCCAAAGCGGGGCTGGGAAATTCCCGGTGGTCAAGTGGAAGAGGGAGAAGCGATTCCAACAGGTGCTATTCGAGAAGCGAAAGAGGAGACTGGCATTGATATTGAAATTGTGAAATACTGCGGAGCGTATCAAAATGTTTCACAGTGTATTTGTAGTCATTTATTTTTAGGGAAGCCAATCGGAGGACAATTTACAACAAGTAGTGAAAGTTTAGAAGTTGGGTATTTTTCAATTGAAGAGGCGCTGCAGATGGTAACATGGAAAAATTTCAAAGAGCGTATTTTACATTGTTTAGATGAAGAGAATCAACCGTTTATGGTGACTTTTTAAGATAATCGAGAAATTTTATTTTTGGCTACGACAGTAGCTATTAAAGTATACCTACTGTCGTAGCCTTGTGTTTTTATCCCGCATTAACGGGCAGTAATACTCCCGCCTCAAAATTCAGCAAAAGCAAAGAAGTTAGGCGGGAGATAAACTGCCCGTAAAAGCCCGATTGGTTCAACTAATAATCAGTGGGGGATGAAGAAAACCCCCCACTGATTAAAGTTTCACTTTATAAAGGCGGTAAATCAATTTTTCCTTCTTCAAATAGTTCTTTCAGCATGTGTTTTGTATAGCCAGCTGCTTGGGCAAACGTAATTTTTGCAGGCATAGGAGCTTCGGTGACATCAACGAGAACGTCGATAATACATGGCCTGTTTTGTTTTACAGCTTGTTCAAAAGCAGGCATCAATTCCTCAGGTTTTTCAACGCGGTAACCGACTCCACCGCAAATTTCAGCGTATTTTGCGAAATTTGGATTGGTAAGTTCTGTCCCAAATTCAATATTCCCCATTACTTCTTGTTCAAATTTAATCATAGCGATTTTATGGTTATTTAATACGACTACAATAATTGGGAGTTTATATTTTACAGCTGTTACAAAGTCGTTCATCGTCATCCCAAATCCACCATCGCCGCAAATTGCGAAAACTTGTTTATTTGGGTAAGCAATCTGTCCAGCGATTGCTCCAGGAAGACCGCAACCAAGTGTTGCTAACCAGCTTGATAAAATAAAACGTTGATTTGTCATACGAAAATGACGTGCCGTCCAAACCGTTACATTCCCTACATCTACAGATAAAATAGCATCATCATGGGCAACTTGCCGCAGTGCGTGCATTACTCTTTGAGGTTTAATTGGAACAGAAGTGTCGTTTTCTTGATTGTGCAGTTTTTCTTCCCATTTCCTCATTAGTTCTTGATGGTGTTGTAAAAATGAGTGATCAGTATGTTTTTCAATATTTTGTGTGAGCCATTTTAAAGTGTTAGCTGCATCACCAGCAAGTCCGATATCTGTTTGGTAACGTTTGCCGATTTGTGCTGGATCTGTGTCGATATGAAGCGTTTTGGCCTTTTCTGGTAAGAAACCTGTGAATGGGTAAGAGGTACCGACCATAATGAGTGTATCTGCATGTTGCATTGCTTCATATGCCGGTTTTGTCCCAATTAAGCCTAATCCTCCAATGCAAAGAGGATGCTCATCTGGAATCACTCCTTTAGCTGGAAGTGTTAATACAATAGGCGCTCCTATATGCTCGGCAAAAGCAAGTAAAGGTTCCTTCGCATCTCTTGCGCCTTTTCCTGCTAGAATAACGGTTTTTTTTGCTTCATTTAATGCAGATATTGCTTTTTCTAAATCATGCTGCCGAGGGAATAACTCTGGCATCGTAAAAGCAGGTGTTGTAATCCGTGCTTTGGCATCTACTTCAAATTTTTGAATATCATCTGGAATGGTAAGAACGGATACACCTTTTTTAGTATAAGCCATGCGAATTGCTTGATTGACAACAGCGGGAAGTTGTTCCGCTGACATGATTCGTTGGTTATAAACGGCGACATCATCAAACATTCTTTCTAAATTTATTTCTTGAAAAAACCCTGTTCCAATTAAATCTGACTCAATTTGACCAGTAATAGCAAGGACAGGTGCTTGATCTAATTTGGCATCGTATAATCCGTTAAGTAAATGTATGGC
Organism: Bacillus sp. UNC322MFChir4.1; assembly: GCF_000746135.1. Taxonomy (NCBI): domain Bacteria; kingdom Bacillati; phylum Bacillota; class Bacilli; order Caryophanales; family Bacillaceae; genus Bacillus; species Bacillus sp. UNC322MFChir4.1. The sequence continues at coordinate 126,717 of NZ_JQKQ01000010.1, read as the reverse complement.
ACCTGGCCCAGCGATTGCCATACATACGCCGAGTTTTCCAGTTAACTTTGCATAAGAAGCAGCTGCTAAAGCGCCAGCTTCTTCGTGACGAACTTGAATAAATTTAATTTTATCTTGCGCTTTACGAAGCGGCTCGATAATAGAATTAATGGAATCACCGGGCATGCCATATATGTGATCGACGCCCCATTCGATTAATAAATCTACCAGTGTTTCGCCAGCGGTTTTTTGAAACATGGAACTTCCTCCTTACATAGTGAGATAAGATTATGTTTTGGAGAAAAAGGTAAAATATACTAGCAGTAAGGGATGTTCTTTATTAATGATGCTTTATAAAAGGGATAATTAGTAAACATCCAACAAAAATCCAAGAGAGAAAGGAGAATAATGATAAGTGTTTTTTTGCTTTCCAAAGCATTTCATGGATTGTTACATACCCTAAAGAACCGATAGCACTTCCCATTATTAAGCCTGGTAAATGAATCGTTTTGCTGTTAATAATCATACCAAACGCAGTGCTTAAACCAAGAATGATTGATAAAAAGAGGATGATTAAGATAAAAGATATATATTTATGCTCTGTAAATAGGAAAGAGATAATTAAGGCAAGGCCCTCGGGAACATGATGAATAATAATGGCTAGTAGAAAAGAAAGAGTTGATTCATGATGCGTTGTAAAAGCAGTTCCTAACGCAAAACCACTGGGCAGATTGTGAATAAAAATTGCGAAGGAAAGAAATAAAAAAGTTTGCCATGTTTGCTGATCGTTATAATGTATCACAAAACGATGACAGGAGTGATCTATTAAACACATCATTAAAATTCCAATAGTAATACCGAGGAGGGGACCGGTTATTTCATAACTCGAAAATGTTTCTGGAATGATGTCTAATAGTAATAATCCAAGTAGAATACCGCCGCAAAGAGCATATAAACGATATGTTTGTTTTTCAATTATCCGTTTAGTTGCAAGGCCAACAATTCCCCCTAATAACAATCCTCCAAATGAAAAAAACGTAACAATTATCGGAAATAACTCCATAAAATCACACTCCATTGTTATCTCTCAAATTTTAAGAGAATCGCTCTTAATTTAAGGTTTTAAAAAAATAATGTGAGGCTAGCTTCTGACAAAGTGTTTGACTGTTCAACTTATAAAAAGTTTACTTTATAACAACTTATTATCATCAAGAAGAGGTTAGTCCCAAAATTGAAGGAGAGGAGTGATTCATATAGATTTGAGGTCAAACATGAAGGCATAAAAAAACCTTGCAGAGAATATTCCGCAAGGTGCTTACAAATATTTTATCCCAATCGAGGCAATAAACGTTCTCCGCTTTTCATTTCACTTCCACATAAAGGGCATTTTGGGTGTTCTTCAAATGCGAAGTTTTTTCGCATCCACCCTAAGCATTCTTCTGACTCACATTCCCATACTGGGATTTCTTCCGGTGCTACTTCTGCAACGTCATTCTTTTTATTACGATACATGAGACCACTCCTTTTATGTGAAATAAGTGTTTATATAATTAAAAAGGTTGTTAACCGTTCGTGTTAACAACCTTTTTATTGTCTAAATTATAGCTTTACAACGTTTTTAGCTTGAGGTCCGCGGTTGCCTTCTTCAACTTCGAAGCTTACTTCTTGACCTTCGTCAAGAGATTTGAAGCCGTCGCCAGTGATAGCTGAGAAGTGAACGAATACGTCGTTTCCGTCTGCAACTTCGATGAATCCGAAACCTTTTTCGCTGTTAAACCATTTTACTTTACCTGTTAATGTCATGGTAAATGCCTCCTAAAAATAAAAAAAATAAATGTAATATGATCCGTCTTATTTCTAAAAAAATAAAAATTCACATATTATCAAAAACCCATAAGGAACGCATATCATCCCTATTGATGCTTGATAATATGTGAAGTGGATTTGCTTGCATATTGCATTCTATGATCTCATTCTACAATGAAATGAGAAATATTGCAAGTGATGGCAACATTTTTGTCTTTGCTAGCATAATGCGCCTCTCCATGCGGAATAAATGAGCTTGGAGAGGCGATGAATTAAAGAGAAGCTACAATGTAAAAACGATGTGCTTTTACTTCAATAAATCCATTTTGTTGAATGTGATTATGGACATGAAGTAATTGTTCTTCATATTTTGATACCGAAAAATCGGGAATTTGCCATGGAATTGCTTTTAAATAATATATAATGCTTCCGATGTCGTAAAAACGTTGATAGGGGAAGCACTCCTGTTGTTTCAAGATTTGAAATCCACAATGTTTTAGCCTTGAGGAGGCATATTCCATATTCCATATTCCATATTCCAATAACTATACTCACTACCAGTATATGCATGAAGAAGGTCGTTTAATTCCAAATTATCTAATCCACCAACTTGTTGAGTAATAAAAATACCGTTTGGCTTTAAAACTCTTTTTACTTCTTTTTCGCAGAATGATTCATGTTTGTTAATAATCAAATCAAATTGTTCGTTTGCAAATGGCAAATGTGTATCATCCTCGATTGCATGAACAGAAATACCTAAAGGTTCTAGCCTTTCCTTTGCTAAAGGGATATTGGGAGCGTATCCTTCTGTTGCTGCAGTTCTTGCAGGAAGTGGGGTTAGTAATGATAAAAACTCGCCGCCGCCAGTTCCCATATCAAGCATGCTATCTACGCCATACATATATTGTAATACTATTGATGCGTAGTTCCACGGAAGTGGTTCTGTACTTAGTCTTCCGGTATCTGTTAGAAACGAGAAATTCCATCCTTGAAAAGGTTTATTAGCTTGGTTAACAAATTGATAAAAAGTATCCATCATGGTTATTCCTCCTAAGTTATATTTTTATAGTTGGAATATAAGAGGAGGTCCACGACACGTAATGCAGTTACTATATGTCTGTTACATAGTGATACATATGCATATTCCCTTTCTAAATTAAGTACTGTATAGATTATTTTAAGCAAATATTGCTGGGCAGTAAATGATATTTTAGAAAAAATAGGTTATTCTGATTTTTTTGTCGTTCAAGAAAAAGAGTATGAATTAAATAAACATGTAATGGTAAGAGGAGAACTTCCTGTTGAATTTACTGAGATTAAGTTTCCAATCTTAGCTGCATCTTAATTTCTGTGGTTGGAATTACTAGGAAATACAGAATATAATATCACTTCTAGAATAATGGATATTGTATGCTATGCTAAATCTTACGGTTTCACTAGAACAGTATTTTGCATAATGAAGTAAAAACACTCATCTTTTTATAATTGATGAGTGTTTTCTGTTATAGCAAATTTTTCTTCTATCCAATTTACGATGTTTTCTAGCATCGGTAAACTAATAGAGTGGTTAATGTGCGGATAGAGCGTAAGTGAGAGATGAGAATTTTCGACTTCTCCAGATGCAAGCGCTAGTTCATAAAAAGTTTGCTGCCCAATTGGAGAAATAACTGTATCTTCCTGCCCGTGAAGTAAAAGGATAGGTCTATTTTTTACGTTATGTAGAAAGTTGATAGGGTCTAATTGCGTAATAGCATCAATATCACTATAAGCATCGGAACCTTGTTTTTGAAATATCTCTTCAGAAGTTAACCAGGCTCCGGAACCATTTATATTAATTAAAGCATCTATTTGTTGTTCTTGAACAAAAGCACCAGAAGCAATGAAACCTCCCATAGAACTACCGAGGATAATCAGTTTATGATCAGAAAGGGAAAGGCTTTGAATAAACATTCGTACATCTTCAACAGATTGTATAATCGTTTTCCAAAAATATTGTTCCATAATAGTCTTGGAAAAGTAATTTGACAAGGATTCTCTAGAGTCATGGTATATAATCTCCGGAATTATAACAGTGTAGCCGAAATTTGCTAAAATACTTGCGAAAAAAGTTTGATTGTATATACTCGAACCCCAACCCTGATAAATAATAATTGTAACATGCTTATTATTATGTGTAGGCTCAAATAATAAATAATTGATGTTATTGGAATTTATGAGTTGTTTCTTATACATGGTAACACCTCGTTAATTATTTGAAAATTTAAATTTAAATGATTAGTTATAGTGTATCTGCTAAAACGTATTTGTGCAAAATATATTTTGAAAGTATTGTTTTTTTGATTTGTGAGAGGGAATTATAGGACGAATTCATATATACCGAGAATATAAATCTAAGATTTTTCCGGAAATGAACATGAAAATTGGTTTAATTACTTTAGGAAAAGATTTAATTGATAAAAAGTATGAGGTAGTCGCTTTTGATTAAAATGAAAGCCCGGTAAAGGAAATAGAAAGATGCGAGGCTATTTTTACAACTTCATTAATGGAAGGAAGATCTTAGCAAATAGAGAATTATAAAATTAAATTAATGTTAAGGAGGTATTATAAATGCCAAACATTTGTGTGATTTCTATAAACGTAACAAATATAGAACAGGCGAAGGAGTTTTATTGTGAAAAATTAGGGTTTGAAATTTCGAAAGAATACAGTGATTGTATTGTTGGCCTAAAGCACAATGGGGTTCCTATTATTCTAAATAAAGTGGAAAAAATAGCGAATGTGAATTATCCAGAACAAGCTCAAGTTGTTTTAGGTATTGAAACAGATAATTTAATCAAAACGATCGCTTCTTATAAAGAAAAAGGTATCGAAATGATTTATGATACTCCGCAAAAATGTCCTCCAGGTCATTTTAGTGCGTGCAAGGATCCATTTGGAAATGTAATTGAACTTTTAGAATTTAGTAAAGAAGAAGTTATGCAATCTTGAAAAAGCAGGGGAGAATGAGATGGAAGTGCAATTAAAAGCGGTGACGAGAGAGAATTGTCAAGAGGCTTTAAAATTAAAAGTAAAAGATGTTCAAAATCATTTCGTTCCTACCGTAGCGGTATCGCTTGCTAAAGTGTACATTAAACCAGATGGTGATAATGTGAATTATCTGCCCTTTGCCATTTATGAAGAAGGGCAGGGAATGATTGGTTTTGTGATGCATGCTTATGTAGAAAATACAGATGATATGTATTGGATTAATGGATTTATCATTGATGAAAAGCATCAAGGTAAAGGATATGGTAGAGCAGCACTACGCGAGATGGTGAATTGGATTATAAATCAATATCAGCAATGTAAAGAAATTCGCTTAACAGTTCATAAAGAAAATGATGCTGCTCGTCGGTTATATAAAAGGTTTGGTTTTGTGGAAGCGGGCGAATTTGATGAAGAAGAAGATTTATTGCGCTTTATCCTTAATAAGGAAGAATAGAGGATAGACGGAATATAAAAGCTAGGAGGAATAACATGGGGAGAGAAGTGCAATTTGATGATGAAGGTGTAGTTTTGAAATTGAATGGAGTAACTGGTTTATTTGCGGTGAAATTATCGTTAAAAATGCCATATCGTACAATTAAAAGTGTGTTAGTAGACTATTTTGATGCTCCGCAGTGGATGCTTCGCATGCCCGGAATATCTATTTCTGCCCTTAATATTTTTGAGGGAAGTTTTAAATATGCTGATGAATGGTATTTTCTTTCTTATGAAAATAGGGTACCTCTTGTCATGATCGAATTAGAAGGTCATGAAAAATATAAGTATGTTGTTTTTGAAATTGATAATCCTACTAAGGTAGCTGCAGATATTAGGAAACATATGAGAGATTAATATGAGTGTTAGATAAAGGGTGATACAAATTTTAAGGAATTGTATCACCCTTTACATGCGACTCATTCTATAATTTTCGTAGTTTATTAAAGAAAACGTGTGGTTGTGTAATGTTGGCTTAACTGTATGAAAAAAGGTTATTCCTTATGCAATGCTTTATGAATGGCCAACTGTGCTTTAGAAGTATTAGCAAAATTCAACCATTTTGCTTCAAGCTGAATGGTATGAGAATCAATTGTCATTTCAACAATATCTAGGTGTGAAAGAGTTGTCATAATTGACGTTTTATCGCCGTTTATTTTTGCTGAAGTCATATGTATTGCTAGTTCTGCGTTTACTGCAAATGCAAAATCGATAATTGTCGCTCCTTCAGGTAAACGAATAGGCTGTAATTGTGGTGTGAAAACAACGATTGTATCTTGAAAGAGTTCGTAGGAAACTAAATCATAAAAAGTGCGTACATCTTTTGTTAATCTTATATTGTTTATAATTGTGTCATCCATAAGCTGTGCAGATATCTGTTCTACTTCAGAATACGGCATATCGCTTGAAAGTAAAGAAAAAATACCTCCATCATGCCTTCGTTTACTATCTTCAGTTTGAATACAAATAGCCATCTCGTGACTTTCAATTTTGATCTTTGTTTTCAAACATTTATTAAATAAATTGCTATTAATAGCAATCGTATCTTCAAATTGATGTGGGATTGGTTCGTATAATTGATGTACCATTCCGAGAATTTTATAACAATTTAAAATGGATGAAGTTGTAATATTAATTTTTGAAACCATAGATGCATCTTGAGTGACTTGCAGACGAGAATAAGCAGTATAAATAGGACTTATTTCATACTGTAAGTGCCATGAGAATACTTCATCTTGAAAGCTTTGCATGTCGGTAGTAATCGTATCTGTTAGGTGGTGTAATTTTTGATTATAATTTTGTAAAAGTTGTTTCATGCCTTCGTACTTTTGGTTATGAAGATAAAAAAACGCAAGATCTTCTAATTCATATTGTATCGTTTTTAACTGTAGCTTATGGCAAAGTGGAGCGAATATCTTTAACGTTTCGTTTGCGTAAGGAACTTGTTTATGCTTATTTTTTACTTGCAGTGTTCTCATATTATGCAATCGGTCTGTCACTTTTATTATTATCACTCGAATATCTGTTTGTGCTGCCATAAGTAACTTTTTAAAATTAATTGCTTCATATTCCTCTTTATTTAGTACAGACTTCTTATCTACTTTCGTTAATCCATCGACAATATAGGAAACTTCCTTTCCAAAGTGCTTTTGTATATCTTCTAGCGTGTAATTTGTATCTTCTACGACGTCATGTAACAATGCTGAAACTAATGTTACATAGTCAGCTTTGCAGTCAAGTAATATGTCCGTCACTGCAAACGGATGTAGAATATAAGGTTCTCCAGATATGCGAAACTGTCCCTCATGTGCTTGTTCAGCAAACGAGATGGCAAATTGAAACTGCTTTACCTCATTTTTTGTTAAATAAGTAGCTTTTTGTATTAGTTGTTCTTTCACGAATTCACCTTCATTTTTTATTTTTTTAATTAAGGAATAATAGTTCGCCTTCATACAGGAAAAAGCCTTTCTAATAGCATATAATTGTAGGTAGACCTACATAAATATTTTTGACATCATCCAAATACGATATTTTTTGTTTAGCAATGAAAGATATATGTAAGGGGGATTATGTATGAGATTAGAAGTAGAAAAGTTACTCCAAGATCTTGAAGTATTCGGATTAGAACATGATTACACAAAAGAAACGAGAGAAGAAAGATTACGCAACGTGTCTAAAGAAATGGGGCAGTTTTTATCTATTTTGGTGAAAATGCGTGAAGCGAAACACATATTAGAAATTGGAACATCGAATGGATTCTCTACAATATGGCTTGCTAATGCTGCAGAGGAAACAAAGGGAACTGTTACAACAGTTGAACTTTCATCGAAACGAGTGGCGGAGGCAAATGAAAACTTCCAAAAAGCAAATCTCACAAACTATATTCATATCCATAATCAAGAAGCAGGGGCTTTTTTATCCGAACAACAAGACAAGTCGTATGATTTTATTTTTTTAGATGCAGAACGAACACAATATTTATGGTGGTGGGAAGACATAAAACGCATTTTAATGCCACAAGGAATTATCGTAGTTGATAATGCTACTTCGCATGCGGAAGAATTGCAGAATTTTTTTGATTTAGTTGAAGAGGAGAAAAACTTTGAAACAGTGTTATTACCTTTTAAAATGGGTGCCTATGTAATGCGGAAAAATAGCTGAAAAGAACACACAAGAAGAATATAAATAGTAGAATCCGCCTTAAGAATGGATGTTTCTCAGCCTTAAGTCTGAGGACAATTAAAAATACAATAGGTATACTTATAATATGAAACGGGGAATGAATGCAATATAGACCGTTTAGAGATATGGTCACCTAACTATAATTATAAGTGTATGTATATAAAGGAGCGATTTTGTTGACGGAATTGCAAAAGAAGGAAAATTTATCAGTAGAGAACAATATAGAAGTGGTCGTAGATTCAGTCATTAAAGATGAGGAATTAGTTGAACTAAATAAAGAAGCAGATCTATATGTGCAAAAGTTAAATAGTGAACATAATGCAGACCTTTCGAAAGTATTGGCGCAACTAGCTGATTTAGGAGATAAAGAACAACGTGATGCAGGACAGACCTTAACGGCATTAAAACGTCCAGTAACGGCGATGATGAATGGGAAAAATGAAGATATTCCTAAAACATTGCTTGATTTACGTAAAGTTGTTTCAGAATTAGATCCGAATTCATTGCAGGCAACTGGTATGAAACGAATTATGTTCAAAGTATTTAAGAAAAACCCGATGGAAACGTATGTTCATAAATATCAATCCATTGATAAACAAATTGAAGAGATTATAAAAGCACTATTAGTTGGTCGTGATAATTTACGAGAAGACAGCATCGGCTTAGAAATGTTAAAAGAACAATCCGAGCAAAAGATTCATGCGCTTGATAAACAAGTATATTTAGGAAAGAAGCTTGCGGATATGTTAGAAGTAGAAAAACAAAATCCAGAGCGTCAAAAAGATGTTCCATTAATTAACGATGCGCTAGAAAAGATTCTTGTGCGTACACGTAACATGCAGCAAGCGAAGAGTGTGTTACTACAATCTATTGCCTCTGTTGATATTATTAAGAAAAATAATGAAAAGTTAACAGAAGCGATTCGCAACGCCATTACAATGACACAAAACGTTGTCACAGTATCAGCAGCTATTCAATTGGCGTTAACGAATCAAAGGAAGACAATTGATGCTGTAAATGCAACAAACGAAGCGATCGAATCGATGATTTTAAGTAATTCACAGGCGTTAAAACAAAACACAGAGGAAACGACAAAGTTGTTAGAAAATCCAGCGATTGGCATGGAGAAACTTCGCGAATCATTCCAAAATGTCTTTGCGGCAATTGAAGCGTCTGAAAAATCAACAGAACGCATTATTGAATCGAGTAAAATGTTTGTAAAAGAACTAGATACGTTTAACGATGAAATGAAAAAGAAGCTCATTCAGCGTCCAACTAAATAGAATGCAATAGAGGAGGTGAAAATATGGGTTTCTTTGAATTTATTTTGCTCATTATAGGTATAGTTCTTTTGTTAGGACTTACAGCAGTAATTTTACTTGCCTATTTTGGCCGGAAATTTTATTTATCGTGGACAAAACCGTATAAACGAGCGACAGACTCAATGGAGCGTTTATCACATAGCACTGTACCATTCTTACAAGAATTCACACAGCATCCGCTGTTTTACCGTTGGATTCGCACAGAGGGAAGCAGTAGTCAAAAAGCGTTTACTGTTCTATTTTGCACAGCTAACGAGGGTACAAAAGAACATGTTTTTTCAATGTTGCCGAAGGAAAAAAAGAAAAAACTTCATTACACCGTAAAAACAACAAAGCAAGTTACAAGTGAAGATATAGAAATGACAACGATGAAAGTAAAAGAATTCTTGAAGCGAGAAGTACAACAGCCATCAAAGCCACAAGACTTCTCGTTTTACAAGTTATACTTTTATGACCGTTATCCTGAAGCATTAAAACATATTGAAATGTACAAACGTTCCGTAAATCCAACATTGCAAAGATGTATTGATGATGTGACGATCTCTGCATTGCAAGCTATTCCGTACTATCAAGAAAATCGTATGTTTGAACAGCAACATAAACTTGAGACTTTCTTAATGAAAGATTTAGTAGATATGTTGTCACTCATCGCGCAAATTCCACCAGCGCAGCGTTCAGAGAAAGAAGAAGAACTTACGACCTATCTAAAAGGATTTCAAAAAGAGATGGAAGCAGTAGAACGAAACATTCGTAACGCTGTCGATCACGATTTACAAGTGAAGATGCGTGCGGCTAAAGAGAAATTTAAGAACTAAAGAAGCGAGCATTGAAATATCAATGCTCGCTTCTTTAGTTTAGGAGTGAAAATAATAAAAATTTCATTTACCGTAATGATAATAAATATAACTTTAACAACTTAAAAAAATTATAATAAACCACTTTTTGTATGATTACAAATGAATAACAAACGTTGTTCAACGGAAAGGACAGTTTCTAAAAGAAATAGTTAAATGTACATCAATTATATGAATTATAATATAATCAATATAATTGAAAGGTGAGTTCGTACCGCAAAAAAGATTTAAATATTAGTTTCTAGTAATCAAAATACTAAGCTACGAAATTTTTTGGATGGTAATTCTTACACAGTCATAAATGGGGGCGATAGTTATGCAGCAAATTAAAAAAATAGGACATTCATTTTGGTATATGACACCTGTTTCTGAAACAGATAGACCTATATTAGGAATGGTAGTTGGAAAAGAAAAGACTTTGATGATAGATGCAGGTAATTCAGAAGCACATGCACATTTGTTTTTAGAAATGCTAAAGGAACAGGACATTTCAAATCCTGATTTCGTTGCATTAACACACTGGCATTGGGATCATATTTTTGGATTACCTGTCTTAAAAAATGCTTTGTCAATCGCATATAGTGAAACAAAAAAAGAGATGAATACACTCGTTTCTTATGAATGGACAGATGAGGCCCTAGATACACGCGTAAAAGAAGGTACAGAAATTGAATTTTGTGCTACTTGTATAAAAAAAGAATTCAGTGAACAACCTAGAAATATTCAAATTGTCTTACCGTCATTAACGTTTCAGAAACAACTTGAATTAGACCTTGGTGATGTGACATGTGTATTAAAGCATGTGGGAGGTGACCATTCACATGACTCCGTTGTCATTTATATTAAAGAAGAAAAGATATTGTTTTTAGGAGATTGTCTCTATGCAGATATTTTTTCTTCGAAGTGGAATTATACAACGAAACGAACGTTTGAATTAATACAAGAGTTAGAGAAATTTGATGCTGAGACCTATATTCTTTCACACGGGAAAGCAATTGATAGAAATGAGTTTTTGCAAGAGATTCGTTTGCTACAAACAGTAGCTACCTACACGGAAACACATAAAGGCGATGCCGAAAAAATAAAAACAGCGTATAAACAAGAACTTGATAGAGAATTAAACGAAAATGAGTTAGAAACAATAGAGTACTTTGTAAATGGTTATGAAATGGTTAACTTGTAACATCAGATATTAAATACACAAAAATAGGGCGCGGCTGAGAAATCTACGCTGATGGTAAGGTATCATCTTCGTAAACGTCAAGAACTCCAAAACAAACTATAGGGATTGCTTTTAGAGTTGCTTGACGTTTACTACAAAACTATTCATCTTACATTTGCTTAGTTATTACCAATAAACTGTACTACCTTAATAGATACAATGAAATTTCTCAAAACAGTATGCAGAGAAGAACTAACTTGTATCTTTTTTAGCACTATCTTTTTTTAATACTTCTAAGAGATTGTGATGATGATGTAATCTATAAATCACATATGCCCAAACATACCAGTCTAAATTTTGTTTTATATTTGCTAACTCGTTAAATCCATCCATAAAACTACCTTTATCTAAGCAAAAAGAAAGAATAACAATTATGGCTGTTGTTACCCAAAATTCAGCACTAATCAAAAAACGAATCACTTACAGTTTCACCTGCCTTTCGTAATTTGTTTATTTATATATTTCATTAATAAAGGGAGTAGGTTGTGAAAATAGATTCCTATGATAGATTATGTAAGGGAATAGAAGGGGCTTGTACGATTCTCTAAAACAAAGAGGATTAGTTGGATCATTGGGATGAAAATTCAGAATGATTTATATTTCTAAACAATTTATCCCGCATTAACGGGCAGTAATACTCCCACCTCAAAATTCAGCGAAAGCAAAGAAGTTAGGCGGGAGATAAACTGCCCGTAAAAGCCCGATTGGTTCAACTAATAATCAGTGGGGGATGAAGAAAACCCCCACTGATTAAAGTTTCACTTTATTTGTATCTATTATCATTATGGAATTGGATACTTAAATATAGTTTAAGTATTCGAATGATTTAAAACACTCGGGTAAAATACAGTTAATATTTGGTATAATGTTATGTTATGGTATCCATAATTTATAGGAGGGGAAATTCACTCATGAAAAATGAAACTTTACATAGTATGGATGATGTGATTACAATGTTAGACTCTCTATTAAGGTCGCCAGAACCATTTTGGAATCAATTCTATTCTGACCGCGATAAAGAAGTCCCTTTCTTTGCTAATGTACCGGATGAAAATTTAGTTTCTTATTTTGATAGAAATATGATTCAGAAAGGAAAAGTATTGGAGCTAGGTTGTGGGCCTGGTCGAAATGCTTTGTATTTAGCAAAAACAGGATGTAAGGTAGATGCAGTCGATTTATCAGAAGAAGGGATAAAATGGGCGGAAGAAAGAGCAGCTGAGCAAGATGTGTCTGTTCATTTTATCTGTAAGTCTATTTTCGATTTACAAGCCCATAACCAATATGATTTCGTATATGATTCGGGTTGTTTACATCATATACCGCCTCACCGAAGATTCCATTATGTGGAGTTAGTCAAACAAGCATTAAAGCCAAACGGGTATTTCGGCTTAACTTGTTTTGCTGCGGGAGAATTAGATGAAAAAAATGGTTCAGAAATATCAGATTGGGATGTATATCGAGGCTGGAGTTTACAGGGAGGAATTGCGTATTCAGAAAAAAAACTACGCAATGTTTTTCAAGATTTTGAGGTTATTGAACTGCGTAAAATGAAAGAAATTAAGCAGCCGAATGAAGTGTTTGGAGAAGCATTTCTTTGGACAGCTTTATTTAGAAAGAGCTTGTAGTTATGATGCAAAGAACAATTTCATGTACCTTTACTTAATTTTGTACATATAGTATAATAATTCCATAATTTAGATTTCAATGAGAATAAAAAATAAATTAGACGAGGTGCTTTTTGTGAGTGGAGTAGTTTCTAAATAGGAAAAATTTAATGAAATAAATCTAATGACGAAGGGTATTTTTATATCAAAATATACCCTGTATTTGGTCATGGATTTATTTAAGTTACCTATGAAGATACCTACAACACTTTATAAAGCATGTAGCGGTGTTTATTATTAAAGATCCAGACCTTTATTTCAAAAAGGTTTGTTTCATAATAAATATTAGTTTCTACACATGTCTTGTAAATGTATGTAAAGCTGTGGTATCCCCGCAGCTTTTTTATTTTTTTCACGACTTTTGGATAGGAAGAGTTCTTCCGTATAAATGGGAAGCGATTCTCTCTAAGAGAAGTTTTCTTTATATAAGCTTATTGAAATCTTATTATTAGGTATCTTCATACATGATTCAATTATTCAATCATAGTGAGGAGAACAAAAATGAATACAATGACTTTTGAAAAGTTGCAGTATAACGAATTAAAGGAAGTCGTAAAATCATATTGTGTAAGTGGATTAGGAAAACAGTTACTAGATAAATTACAACCAAGTTCCAATATAAAAGTAGTTAAGAATCGCTTAAATGAAACAACTGAAGCGAAAGCGATATTAAATACTGAAAGTCATGTTCCATTAGTTGGGATTTCTAATATAGAAAGTATAATTGGAAAGCTTGAAAAAGGGATGATTTTGGAACCAACTGAATTAGTGAGTGTATCAGATTTTTTAAGAGGATGTAGAAAAATTAAGGGATTTATGTTAAGTAAAGCATTTTTTGCGCCTGTGTTAAGTTCTTACGCATATTCTATGGCAGAGTTCAAAAATATTGAGGAAGAGATTCATTTTTCGATTAAAGGGAATCGAGTTGATTCTGCGGCGAGTAAGGAGCTCAAGCGAACTCGAAATCAAATCGAAGCAACAGAAGAAAAGATTGGAGATCGCTTAAATAAATTTTTAAAAAGTAGTGCAAATAAGGAGTATATTCAAGAATTCTTTATTAGTAAAAAAGATGATCGATATACAATTCCTATTAAGGCTTCTTATAAAAATCAAGTTGCTGGAACAATTGTAGAAGTTTCTTCTAAAGGTTCAACAGTATTTATGGAACCGGCTGCTATTTCAAAATTAAGCGGGGAGTTAGCGAGTTTAAAAGCGGAAGAGGCGATAGAAGAGTATCAAATATTAGCGACTTTATCAGGAATGATTTTTGAGAATGTTTGTGATATCAAAATTAATATTGAGCTTATAAGTCAATACGATTTGATTTTCGCGAAAGCTAAATTTAGTAAGAATATAGGTGGTATAGCACCGAAATTAAATAGTCATGGATATATAAAACTTGTTGAATGTAAACATCCTCTTTTAAAAGGTAAGATTGTTCCATTAAATTTTGAGATAGGAAAGGAATATCGTAGTTTAGTCATTACGGGACCAAATGCTGGAGGGAAAACAATTGTCTTGAAAACAATTGGATTACTAACTTTAGCAACGATGTCAGGGTTTCATATTCATGGTAATGAAGAGACTGAAATTGCCCTTTTCGATTCTATTTTTGTAGATATAGGTGATAATCAAAGTATCGAAAATGCTTTAAGTACTTTTTCTTCACATATGAAAAACATTTCAGAAATTATGAGAATATCTACCAATAATACACTGCTGTTATTTGATGAAATTGGTAGTGGAACAGAGCCAAATGAAGGTGCTGCACTTGCGATTGCCATTTTAGAAGAATTTTATCATATGGGCTGTATAACAGTTGCGACGACTCATTATGGTGAAATTAAACGTTTCTCAGAAATTCACAGTGACTTCATGAATGCGGCTATGCAATTTCATAATGAAACATTAGAGCCAATGTATCAGTTAATGATTGGGGAATCTGGAGATAGTAATGCACTTTGGATCTCAAGAAAGATGAATTTACGGGAACGTGTTTTGGAGCGCGCGCAGTCTTATATGGAAAATAAAGATTATAGCTTAGAGCTAGTAAAAGAAAATAAAATAAAGAAGCCTGAAGTAAGTGAACTGAAAACGAAAGACACTTATGATTATGAAGTTGGAGACAAAGTGAAGTTATTAGATCACAATGATTCGGCTATTGTATACAAGAAAAAAGATAGCTTCAATAATATTGTCGTACTATACAATGAAGAGTTTATTGAAGTGTATTATAAGCGTGTTATTTTGGAATTGAAAGCAGCCGAGTTGTACCCAGAAGGCTATGATTTAAATACTTTGTTTGTAAGTTATAAAGAAAGAAAGCTGCAACATGATATAGATCGAGGCTCTAAAAAAGCATTAAAACAAATAGAAAAAGAAATGAGAAAAAATAAACAAAAATAGGATTCAATTGCCGGTAACCCCTCACTTAAACGTAAGTACGTATGAAGTGAGGGGTTATTTTAAATATGGAAAACAGAATAATTGTTATCTTCTTTTTCATATTTAGCAAAATAAATGGTACAATCAATATTTGAAATGAAAAATAGTGAAAAGAAGTGATCGATTTGAAAGGTTTTTTAGAATTAGGAATTAGCACTACGTTAAATGATACATTAAGAGGAAATGGCATTGCAGAATCGACGCCGATTCAAGAAAAAGCGATTCCGGTAGTTCTAGCGGGAAAAGATATTATTGGACAAGCGAAGACTGGAACAGGAAAAACATTAGCATTTATTTTACCGATAATAGAAAAAATAAATCCGCAGTCTAATCATGTACAGGCGTTAATTGTAGCGCCAACGCGAGAATTAGCACTGCAAATCACAAACGAAATTGAAAAAATGACTGTGCATGTAAAAGATATTCATGTGCTTGCGGTTTATGGTGGGCAAGATGTTTCGCAGCAAATGAAAAAATTACAAGGAAATACACATATTGTTGTCGCGACACCTGGTCGATTATTAGATCATTTACGCCGCGGGACAATTGAATTATCACATGTATCTATGCTCGTTTTAGATGAAGCGGATCAAATGCTGCATTTCGGTTTTTTACCAGAGGTAGAAGAAATTATTGAACAAACACCTGTTGAAAGACAAACGATGTTATTTTCTGCTACGATGGCTAAGCAAATTCAATCGCTTGCAAAGCGTTATATGAACAAACCTGAGATTATAAAAATTCAAAGTGCAGAGGTTACAGTAAATAATATTACACAGCGCGTCGTCGAAACGACTGACAGAGCAAAACAAGATACGCTGCGTCAACTTATGGAACGAGATCAACCATTTTTAGCGGTTATTTTCTGCCGCACGAAACGCAGAGCTACAAATTTGTATGAAGCGCTGAGAGGATATGGCTATAACTGTGATGAACTTCACGGTGATTTATCACAAGCAAAACGCGAGCGTGTTATGAAGCGTTTTCGAGATGCTGAAAGTCAATATTTAATTGCAACAGACGTAGCAGCAAGAGGACTTGATGTAGAAGGTGTTACGCATGTATTTAATTACGACATCCCAGAAGATGTTGAAAGTTATATTCACCGCATCGGGCGAACAGGCCGTGCTGGCGGAAGCGGACTAGCGATTACATTAGTTGCACCAAAAGATAAAATGTATTTACAGCAAATTGAAAAAGGCATTAACGCATCATTGCAACGACAAGTAGTAGAACTACCTAACAAACAAGAATCTGAGAAAAAAGAACAAAGCCCGCAAAAATCAAGAGACAAGAAACCATTTAAAGAAAAGAAACAATTTGGTCAGTCCGGATCCGGACGCCGTGATAGAAAAGAAGGATCAAAAACAGAGAAATCTCGTTTTGATCACCCAAGCAAAAAAAAGCGCAGTGCAAAGCCGGGACAGAAAAAGCGTGGACGATAGAAATATAGTAATGATTGAACATGAGTACCTTTTGAAAAGAGGTCTCATGTTTTTTTATGTGTAAAAACTTTAGGGCATACTAACAGGCGAGGTGATTTGATGAAGAAACTTGTTACAATCGTTGTTTTCACTTTATTTATGTTTTCATTAACTAGCTTCGTACATGGTGAAGAAAAGAAAAACATACAAGATTATTTTGATGTGAATATAAGTGGAGCTCGTTTGTACGCTCTAGACGATTTTACCGAACTTATAAATGAGGGAAAAGTTACTTCCTTAACAAAAATATTTTTTGAAATTTTACGGAGAGAACAACAATGGGTATTAGAGCCGAGAGTGTATATAAAAGAGAATTTGGGATATGTTCATATTGTAAAACAAAATGGTGTGAATGTTCTTTATCATATAAAAAAGATACATGAGAATTGGACGATTTTACGAGAAGAAAAGAAGACTATAAATAGAATACCTGTTCCAAAAGAACTGTTAAAGGAAGTTCTTATTGAACGACTTGTAGAGTATATCGGTGGTGCTGTAAAAGATTATTATGGTGAGGGGAGGCTATGGTACAGAGGAAGCGAAAGGATATTAAGTATTGAAAAAGATAAAGTAAATTTTGAATTTTATGTTATTATTCAAGTTATTACGTTTAAAGGTGCCCATAATCCACCATATGGAGAAGAGACGATGAGATTTCGAGTAAAAGGTGGAGGTGAGGTTCAACTTTTGGACTTTAAACATCGCGACATTATTGATACTGAATTATCTAAATTGAAACTAAGAAGAATATAAGAAAGCGCATTATAGATGTAAAACAATTTATTGCATGGAGGAGGTATTGTTATGATAAAGCTTGTGCTTCTTCGGCACGGTCAAAGTGTTTGGAATGTGGAAAATAGGTTTACTGGATGGACCGATGTTGATATGTCTCAAAACGGGTTACAGGAAGCAAGAGAAGCGGGACAAATTTTAAAGGTGAATGGCTATACATTTGATATAGCATACACTTCTGTATTAAAACGAGCAATTCGAACATTATGGATTATACTTCATGAAATGGATCTCGCCTGGGTGCCTGTCTATAAATCATGGCATTTAAATGAACGGCATTACGGTGCACTGCAAGGTTTAAATAAAGATGAAACAATTAAAAAGTACGGCGAAGAACAAGTACATATATGGCGCAGAAGTACAAATGTTAGACCGCCAGCACTTACGAAAGATGATCCGCGCTATGAAATTTCAGACCCTAGATACAAATATTTAAAAGAAGGGGAATTTCCGCTTACCGAGTGTCTAGAAGATACAGAGAAACGGGTTCTTGCATATTGGCATGAAGAAATTGCGCCGGTATTACAAAAGGGTGAGAAAGTTATTATTTCATCGCATGGGAATACAATTCGTTCGCTTGTAAAATATTTAGATCATTTATCTGATGATGGCGTTGTTACATTAAATATTCCTACAAGCATTCCGCTTGTATATGAATTAGATGATAACTTAAAACCAATTCGGCATTATTATTTGAGCATGGATGGAGAAGTACCAGAAGGAGAAATTCCGAAGCATATACAACTCTAATGCTGAAAATGTGTCTACTTTGAGTAAATAATAGAATTTTTATGAATGAAACAAAAATCAAAAAGAAGATAATTTCCTATATGTAGTAGGAAGTTATCTTCTTTTGTAAAGGACTTTTTTAGTGTTCTCACAAAATCGGTACCTTTTTTATATGTATTTTGAATGATTATAAATTTGCTTCTTTTTTAAAGAAGAAATCAACTACTAACTTAGGAGCATCCTCTTTAAGTTTATAGCCTTCACCGGATTCCTTTATTACAGAAATCTCTTTTTTATCATTAATTAAAATGAAAAGAGTTTCTGTTGAACCGTTTTTAAAGTTCACTTCCATTTCTGTGTTTAAGGATTTTTTTTCCTTTTCACTTAACTGCAATTTAACTGGTGAACTATCTTTTATTGTTCGGACAATCTCTTTGATTAAGGAATCATCTGAAGTTTGATGTGTGGTGATTATGAAATCTTCTTTATTAGTTTGTGATTTTAATAATTTTATATTTTCTATTTTGGTATCTTTCAATATCATCAATTTTGTTGTGTCATTTGTTTCAGATGTTTTCGAAGTAATCAAAGAACAGCCATTTAAACAGAAAATTAGGATAATTGCAAAGAAATAATAGAGTGATCGTTTCATTTTTCTATCTCCT
The DNA here is from genome assembly GCF_000746135.1 of Bacillus sp. UNC322MFChir4.1. NCBI lineage: Bacteria > Bacillati > Bacillota > Bacilli > Caryophanales > Bacillaceae > Bacillus > Bacillus sp. UNC322MFChir4.1. The sequence continues at coordinate 107,554 of NZ_JQKQ01000010.1, read as the reverse complement.
TTTTCTTTTAATATACCATTATGAAACTGAATATACAATTTTAACCAAAAAATATTAATTCTCTTAATATTATAAAATTTCATGTACTCTATCTGTTGTGTAAATTTAATTATAGAAACAAGGCGAATACTATACTACAATTCAAAAATAAACAAAGAAAAACATATACCAATAAATATAATCACATACAAGCACGTATAGGCGGGACCACTTAAAGCGTTAAATCTTCTCTTTTGCATACTATCCTTTCACATTGATTATCTTACTGAATAAGTCCCACTTGTTCCTCATGTAATATAATGTTATCCTTCTATACTGGAACACATTTTTTCAATTTATCCCGCTATTCGTGGGCGTCCTACGATTCTGAACGAGCCGTTTCCGCTTTTCTTAAGAAGTTAGGTGGGAGAGAAACTGCCCATCAAAGCCCGATTGGTGAGGGCTGATAATTAGTGGGAGATGAAGAACCCCCCACTGATTAAAGTTTCATTTTATCAAAGAGAGGTGTTAAATGAACAGACATGTAGCAAGTGGCATATTATCGTTAGTAGCTTTATTTGTAGGCCTTGCTTCCATGCGGAACAAAAAACAAAAAGTGGATTCAAAATCAAAAGCGGTATAATCTTATTATGAGGCGCTGTCCATGATAAATACTGCAGGCATTGGGGTATAGAGTATGTTGTTCTCCAGTGGATGTTAATGAGCACAAGAGCGTTTTTGTTCTTGTACTGATTAACATTGGCTGTATTTAATGCCTCAATAATTATACAAGCAAGAAATGACGTTTACATTTAGAGACTTTGTAAAACTAACGTAGGATAAGAAGTTGGCCAACCGGTTTTGGCTTAAAAACATGATAGGTATGGTGAAAGGAGAAAGACAATGACTTTGAAGCTTAGCGATGCCCTCTACGGTGATTTTGAGATAGATGGTGTCTTGTTAGAACTTATTCGTAGCAAACCAGTACAACGATTAAAAGGAATTTATCAAGGTGGTGCTAGCTATCTTGTAAATTCAAATTGGAACAATACACGGTACGACCATTCAGTCGGCACAATGATGCTTGTAAACAAACTCGGAGGCTCATTGGAAGAGCAAGTGGCCGCTTTATTACATGATGTTTCGCATACGACATTTTCCCATGTTATTGATTATGTCCTTGGGCATAAAGAAGAGAATTATCATGAAACGATTTATGAACAGATAGTTGCTCGATCATCAATTCCTGATATTTTGGCGAAGGTTGGATTGGACTGGGAAGGCATATTGCTTGATGAGAGCCAGTGGACTTTGCTGGAACAGCCAGCCCCACAATTATGTGCGGATCGTGTCGATTATACATTGCGTGACCTATACGCCTACGGCTATATAACACTACAAGAGGCACATTGTTTTTTGGCCCAGCTTGTGGTTTTTGATGGACAAATAGTTTGTAGCGAACAATCAGCGGCGGAATGGTTTGTGAGCACGTATTATAAAGAGGTTATTGGGCTATTTATGAATCCGCTTAATATGTTTGGGAATGATCAGCTTGCAAAAACATTAAGGCTTGCTTTGCAAAAAGATGTGTTATCTTTAGAAGATTTTCTGAAAGAAGATGAGGATGTAATTCGCTTGTTAAAGGAATCTGGTGATGGCAGCATTACAGCTATGCTGCATACGCTTTTTAACAGCAAAGTAGAGAAAGGGAACTCGTCTTGTTATGATGTCCATCAAACAACAAAACCGCGTCTGATTGACCCACCTGTTATCGTTTCGGGACAGCTTGTTCCTGTATCCAACTTGTCGGCTAGTACCAAGACGTTGACGGAACAAGCAAAGCAAACAATAGAAAAAGGTATATATATAAAAGTTTGCTCTCAGCTATGAGTGAATCAAATGCTAGCTGATCACTTAAATAAACCCTTCCCTGTTTCTAGATTTAACAGGGAAGGGTTTATTTTTATTACTTGAAAATTTTTAAGGGACAAAAAAAGGCACTACTGTTATGACATCATAAACTTTATCATAACCTTCCGCTAAACTCCTTTTGTAGTCCGCTTTTCAGTTTAGGTCTTATTTTCACTTTTCGCTATAAAACGATAAGAAAATAGCTTATATATCGATTGGAAATGGTACAATACTTATATAAAGTTGTTATTTTATCATAACTGAAAAGAGGAGAAGCAGATGTATAACAATTTAGAGGAATTAATTAAGCACCCTGTATTTCATCATTTTGCAGAAATTTCAAAGATTCCAAGAGGATCGGGAAATGAGAAAGAAATTAGTGATTATTTAGTTAAATTTGCGCAAGAGAGAAATTTAGAAGTTGTACAAGATCACGCACTAAATGTCATTATGAAAAAGCCAGCAACAGCTGGATATGAGAATGTGCCAACGATTATTATTCAAGGGCATATGGATATGGTATGTGAAAAGAACCAAGCAACGGTTCATGACTTTGAGAAAGATCCAATTCAATTACGCATTGACGGGGATATGCTGTATGCAAATCAAACAACATTAGGTGCAGATAATGGGATTGCGGTTGCCTATGCATTATCTTTATTAGATGCAACCGATATTCCACATCCTGCTCTTGAAGTCGTGATTACGACAGAAGAAGAGACAACGATGGGCGGCGCTTTTGCTGTTGACCCTAGCCATTTTAGCGGTAAAATCTTTATTAATATTGATTCAGAGGAAGATCATAAATTATTAGTAAGTAGTGCGGGCGGCGCGAAAGCAGTTGAAACAATATCTATTGTTTGGGAAGAAACGCCAGCTAACGTATTCCCGTATCGTCTTTTTGTTGGTGGATTAAAAGGTGGACATTCTGGTTTGGAAATTGATAAGCAAAGAGGAAATGCCAATAAGATTTTAGGTAGAGTCCTTTATGATTTATCCAATGAAATTGCATTTTCTATGAGTGACGTTCATGGCGGATTAAAAATGAATGCAATCCCGCGTGAAAGTGCAGCAACAATTTTACTTTCTGAAAGTGATGTACAAAAAGTAGAAGAGAAAGTGAAAGAGTGGACAAGCATTTTACAAGAAGAACTACGCGCTGTAGATCCAGATGTACATGTTTTACTTACGAAATTAGAAGAAAAAGTTGAAAATGTTTTTGCTAAAGAAACGCAAAAACAACTTATTTCTTCATTATTCTTAATCCCTAACGGTATTCAAAGTATGAGTATGGAAATAAAAGAATTAGTGGAAAGTTCAACAAACTTAGGCGTTGTTGAGATGTTACATAATGAAATTAAATTAAGAAACGAAGTAAGAAGTTCTGTGAAAAGCTTAAAACAACAAATTGTAAATGAAATTAAGCATATCGCAGAAGTAGTCGGAGCGCAGTTTGAAAAAGAATCTGAGTATCCAGAATGGCCATACAATCCAAATTCTTCAATTCGCAACTTGTTTGAAAAGGTGCATAAAGAAAAATATGGCACAGATGTAGAGATTTTTGCAGTTCATGCTGGAATTGAGTGCGGTGTATTTATGGAGAAAATTCCAGGACTAGATGCGATTTCACTTGGACCAGATATGTTCCATGTTCATACACCAGATGAGCATGTGAGCATTCCTTCTGTAGTGAACAATTGGGAGTATTTTATTGAAGTATTACGTGAAACGAAGTCGTTAGTTTAAACATATTTAAGAGGGAAAAGAGATGCTTATTCATTGAAAGCATCTCTTTTGTTTGCTGCAGTAATTACACAAAATCTCTTTTTAATTTCACATACCGTATTAAAAATTACATAAAATAATAAAAAAAGAAATATAAAAGAGTACTTCAAAATCAACTTTTGTCGTATATTTTGGAGTTACTTGACGTTTACATATATCCTTAATAACAAATACATCAACAAAAGAAATCGATAAGAAATATAAAATAAAAGAAGTGTATCGAATTTCTCCTTACTCATTTAAAGAAGCTGGAAATGTTACTTTAACAATTAAAGAAAATAAAAATACACATGTAGAAACCTTAATCAAAGTTAAATAGTAAGATATATACATCAATTAAAAAACCGACATAAAACTCCTCTTTTTAGGTGGGAGAGAGCATTTGGCCATGCATAGAAGCGATTAGGGGCCTTTTTCTGCCACATGCGAAGTAAAAACAGAAAGAGGTGTAGGTCACTTTTTATTCTGCATAGCAGGGATTTAGATGTCGAAAAATTAAAATAGATTTATATAGGTACAACAACGTACGAAATTCTCCTCTTATACTAGAGGAGAATTTCATCAAAAATATAAAGTGAAACTTTAATCAGTGGGGGTTCTTCATCCCCTACTGATTATCAACCCTCACCAATCGGGTTTTTACGGGCAGTTTATCTCCCGCCTAACTTCTTCAGAAAAGCAGAAGCGGCTTGCTCAGAATCGCAGGACGTTGGAGCCTAGGGCAGAGAGGCGCTTTTTGCCTCGTCCGAGGGGGGGAACGACCGAAGATTCTAGCCGCTAGAGCTGAACAATGTTTTCGCCGAATTTTGAGGTGGGAGTATTACTGCCCGCGAATAGCGGGATAAATGTAGCATTACTCCGAACAATTATGTAATGCTTTCATAATCTTATCTGCCGTATTCTTTCCATTCCCTATGCAAGCTCCAATACCTACACCATAATATGAAGCACCAGCTAAGTAAACATTTGGAAAAGCAGCTGACAATTTCTCATTCAAAGATTGAACTGCCTGATTATGTTCTAAATGATAATTTGGCATTAAGTCTTTCCAGTTTGTAACTTCAACAATCTGCGGCTCACCCTGAATTCCAAGACTTTTTTTAATATCAGATAAAGCAACTTGAATGAATTCTTCTTTACTATTATTTTTAATCTTTTCATACGCTGGATTTGAACTTTTATAAAACATTCTTACTAATAAGTTTTGTTTTTTTGATGTATGCTTCCATTTCCTACTTGTCCATGTACAAGCATCACAATATAAATTACCATTTTCTGAAACAATAAAGCCTGTCCCATCTGCCGGTAATTGATTATCAGGTATTTCAAATCCTAAATAAATACTAATAAGAGATGAATTTTTGAATTTATTGAAATCACTGTTTAATTCGGCAGAATTTAATACTGCTTGTGCAATATCGTGAGGAGCAGCTAAAACAATGTAATCCGCTTTTAGTTTCTCTTGATTCGAAAAAGAAATTTCATATCCATTACCGACTCTACTTACATTCGTCGTTGTTACTCCTTTTCGTATTTCCGTCTCAGTCAACACCTCTTCTAACCGATTAACGATCGTAGAGAGTCCTCCTTTGAACGATATAAACTTTTTATTTCCAGTTGCCTGGAATTGTTTTTTGTTCACTTCAAACCCTTTAATAATACTGCCGTATTTATTTTTATAGTCAAGTAAATATGGTAATGTAGATGCCATTGTAAGTTCATTTAATTTACCAGAATATACCCCTGAAAGGACAGGAGAAATTTGCTTCTCAACTAACTCTTTTCCTAAAAAGCTTTCTAAAAATAAAGCAAGTGACGTATCTTTCGTAAAGCCTTTGTTTTTAGTAATAAAATCTTTCAATGCAATAATTTTCCCTTTCGTTGAGACTAACGTACTGTTAAACAACGACTCTACACTTGTAGGGATTCCAAACACTGTATCAGCGGGAATAGGATGTAACGTATTCTCTGAATAAATGTAAGAAATACCAGTTTCGTTATATACCATATCATCTTCTAGATTCAGTTCTTTTACAAAGGGCATCACATTTTCATTTCGAGCAACAATTGAATCTGCTCCTGTTTCCATAATGAAATCATTTTCTTTTACACTGTGAATTTTCCCGCCTAAATATGCCTCTTTTTCAACAAGGATCAATTTTAAATCTATATTGTAATCCTTTTTTAATCTTTCTAAGTAAAACATAGTAGAGAGTCCCGTAATACCTCCACCTACGACAACAACTGTATTCATATCTACTGAGCTCCTAACCGACACTATAAATTGATAAATTTCTTTATTATTATACCCAAAAGTTAGCTTTCTCGACTAGCAGCTTACGCAGTCTGTAAAAAATTAGACAATATATACGAACACTTTTAATTTCTCTTGTAAATTAAAAGACTTTCTTTTTTAACATCTTTATTGATTTCAAAGCTACACTTGTTTTAACTTAATAAATGAACAAGTTTCTTAAAACCGGCTTATGATATAAATTTAATAATAAACTAACAAAGTTCCTCATTGGCAAACAAAGTTTTTCTAATGTTGAATGTTACGATTGCATTTCTTCGCAACAACTAGGAGATATGTTTGCGCTGCAAGGCTATGTTTTGCATTATGAATCTGCTTATTTACAAGAGCGAAATTGGATTCAAATAGCTTGTATGAATCATTATAAAGTAAGAGAAATCCGCAGTATGTTACAGTATTTCAAAAGGTGTTTAGAAGAATTGGAAAGTGCGGTAACATTCTAAAACATGATAATGGAGAAAATTCCAGAACTAGATGCGATTTCACTCGGACCAGATATGTTTCACGTTCACACCTAGATAAGCATGTAAGCATTCTTTCCGTTGTGAATAACTGGAGTATTTTATTGAAGTATTGCGGGAAACAAAGTCGTTGATTTAAATAGGTTTGAGATGGAAAAAGGGTTGTCTCATAAGTCGGTGTAACTGGCTTGTGGACAGCCTTTTTTTATGAGTAAGAATTCAACTGCAGTTTTTCGTTTTATAATAGAAAATTGCGTTTTTTACTCATGTTTTTTTGTATATTGAAGAATAAACTTAACATGTAAATAAAAATTGAAAGGAGCAAATATAATGAATGCACTATTATCTGCAAAAAATGTGACAAAGATTTATAACAAGAATCAATTACCTGGACTTAATAAAGTATCTTTTGATATTGAATCAGGTGAATTTGTTGGTATTATGGGGGCCTCTGGATCTGGAAAGACAACTTTATTAAATATCCTATCAACTATCGATACGCCTACAGATGGAGATGTTTTGATAAAGGGCATCGATATTAAAAAACTTAATGATAATAAATCTGCAGATTTTCGGAAAGATCATTTAGGTTTTATTTTTCAAGAGTATTTCTTACTCGATAGTTTAACAGTAAAGGAAAATATTGCTGTACCACTTACTTTATTACATAAATCCCCAGAAGAAATTGAATCATCTATACATAGTTTAGCAAAGTGGTTTGGAATATTCGAACAATTATCTAAGTATCCTAGTCAACTTTCAGGGGGACAAAAACAAAGGGTTGCAGCAGCAAGAGCGATTGCGAAACAGCCAAGTATTTTATTTGCAGATGAACCGACAGGCGCATTAGATTCAAACTCTGCAACTGAGCTACTTCAGAAATTAAGAGAGGTAAATGAGGAACTTCATACAACGATTTTAATGGTAACCCATGATGCTTATGCAGCAAGTTTTTCAAGTAGAATACTAATATTTAAAGATGGAAATATCATAAAAGAATTGAGAAGAAATGGAAAAGGGAGAAAAGCTTTTTTTGAAGAGATAGTAAAGGAAATCACTAAAATTGATGAAAATCGATATAACTAAGAGTATGAAAGGAAGGCATGACTGTGGGATTATTAACAATAGCAAAAAAGAATCTGAAGAATAATTTTTCCTTCTATTCGTTTTATTTCGTTTCAGTAGCTTTTGTGCTGATGGTGTTTTTCGCCTTTATTTCTTTTTCCATGAACAATATAATCATGGAAAAGATTTCGTCTGATGGTAGGGTTGAAATCATGTCAAGAACGGTGGGAATCTTTGTTATGACATTTGTACTATTCTATATGTCATACTCCAATACTTTTTTTATGAAAAAAAGAATGAAAGAACTTGGTATTTATTCACTCTTGGGATATCGAAAATCAACAATGCTAAAACTATTAACTTTTGAAAATATTATAATTTGTTTTGCTGCTCTAATTGTAGGAATCGCTTTTGGCGCGATTGCTCATAAAGGGATTGTCGCAGTGATAGTCAGAGCACTAAAATTACAAATTGATACTTCTGAAGTGCCACTTATTCATTCTGGGGCAGTACTATTCACGTTTGTTTTTATATTTGTCGTTTTGACTGCTTTATTTTTATCGAACTGGATCATTCTTAGGAAAAGTTCCTTACTGACTTTGGTACGTATGGAAAAAAAGGAAGAAAAGCAGATGAGAATCAATACAGCTTTCTCATTCCTTGGATTATTCTTGATACTAATTGGTTATTTCTTTGCTATTGATATTACAAGAGGGATGAAATCATTCTGGAAAACAATAGGATTTTCACCAATTGCACTTTTAACAATGTTAAGTGTAATAGTAGGGACCATTTTCTTTATTCACTCTTTTTTACCATATGTTATTCAAAAATTGAAGAAAAAGAAAAGCTGGTTTTATAAGGAAGCCAATATTATTGTTATTCCAAATTTTATATTTAAAATCCGTTCGAAGGCAAAAACGTTAATTTTGTTAACTTTATTAGTTGCAGGAACGTTGGCTATATTCGGCTCTACTTTACTAACTCTCTACTATCCTGTTGCTGCTACGGAACGAATCATACCGTCAGCTATCGAGTTTCCAGTGGAAGATAAACAATTGGCCGCTAAAGCAATTAAAATTGTACAAGATACTGTTGGTAAAGAAAATATGAAATATAAAGAAACAACTATTATTCATGTAACATCCTCTTCTGACCATTTACCTAAAGAATATAGTGCAAAGAAAGAACATGGATTTGATCTTATTTCCGAGTCGGATTATAAAGAATTAATACATATTCAGGGTAAAAATGTAGACTTTGAGAATTTAGCTAAAAGTGAAAGTATTTTAGTAAAATATCGACCTGACAAAGAAAGGCTAGATAAAGGGAATATATATACTTTAAACTTAACAAATGCAAATAACGTGGATATAAAAGTAAAAGACACTACTTTACTCAATTCAATCGGATTTGCAAATAGTGTAGGAACACTTGTCATTTCAGATCAACTATATAAAGAGATAAAAACCTTAGAGCATAAAGAAACAACGATGATGAGCTTTAATGGAGCAGATATGAGGGATAATAAGAAAGTTTATGAAAATGTAGCTCCACTATTTAAAAATAATATTTATTTTACAAGTAGTTATCAAAAAAATGATTACCTTATTCAGCAGAATAGTTCAACATTCTTGCTCATTAGTTTTGTTACGATCATCTTTTTTATTGCAACGGGTAGTATTCTCTACTTCCATAACCTTTCGAGCATGATATCAAACAAAAATGAATTTATCATTTTAAAAAGAATGGGATATAACAAGAAAAAGATAAAAAGAATAATAAGTAAAGAAGTTCTTACGTTATTTAGCATCCCCTACGTATTAGGGTTAGCACATAGTATTTTTGCACTGATAGCTTACAAAGCGGCTTTAATGGATGACTTATTAGGAAAAAACAGTGCCTTTATACTGCCTATTCTTTTTGCAGTAATTATTTTCACTTTGGTATATATCATTTATTATTTGTTAACAAAGCGAGCATGTTATAAAATTATCTTTGACAATAAAAAGTAAAAATTCCTATATAAATACAAATTTAAAAACCGACATTTTAGATGGGCAAGAGCATCTGGCCATGCATAGAAGCGGTCAAGGCCTTTTTCTGCCACATGCACGGTTTAAAAACAAAAGGAGCATGCAAGTAGCGGGTATGTTGTATTCTGCATAGCGGAAACTTATATGTCGAAAAATTAAAATTGATATATATAAGGCTAATGATAGTAAACAAGCATTAGCTTTATATGTATTTAAGCTAGTACTAGTAAAGGTAAGTGAGTTTATGAAAAAGTATTATGAGCAAAAGCAATTTCTTATCTTAATTAACCAACTGTGTATGATTATTTTTTTATGCTATGAATTTTCGCAAAATAATATTGTAGGAACAGCAAAGTTGCTTCCATTGACACTTATAACGATTTTGGTTATTTACGGAGCTTACATTGGATTTGTAAACATGAAAGAAAATAGTACCCTATGGAAGTTTTCTAATTTGCTAATCCTTACTTCATGGCAGTTTTTATTCACACTTAGTGAAACACAAATTTTTTATACGTTAAGTACGCTATTTAGCGTAGTGATTCTATATCAGACAGCACAGTTTTTTCTCTATTTCTTTTTTCAAGATTCTACTTATATGTATAAAAAAGAAAAAGACTGGATTTTACAGATTACATGTTTATTGACATTGGTTGCGAAATTGATAAACGATAAAATGTTCGCCATTCTATTTTTATCTCAATTTGTTTTAAGTTTTATTTGTATTTTTTTCTTACTTTTGAAACATCGAGGACGAATCATGTTTATCTTAAAAAGCGAAAAAAATCATTTACTTAAATCTTTTGCTGTTCTAATTTTTTTCTTTATTGGATACGCCATATTTTTTGCAGACAACCCTGAATATTTAAGTAATCTAGGGTGGTATTTCATGATCCTTTTCCCTTTATTTAGTATTCATGCGATTGCTTTTAAAAATCATAGATTTATGAAGCGATATTTTCTTTTAAAGGGAGGTAAAAGGGGACTGATCCTTTTCTTTCTTCTTGTTTGTATAATTTCACTTGGACTATTATTTAGGTTGAATATGATTGCCTATTTCATCATTATACATACGATTTTTTCGTTTGTTCTGTTTCATTTCACGCTATTATATAAAGACATAAAAAAAAGTATCTTAAATTCAGAAACAGAAGAACCAAAAATCATGTCAGAAAGCTTTTATGCTCATAATCTTGTACAGATAGCGAAAGAGGAAAAGTTGAAACGTGATTTTTCTAATTATTTGCATGATGAAATTTTGCAAGATATATTAGCTGTAAAAAATATGATGAATAAATCTAACAAAGAGGAGATTCATGAAATCATAGTAAAAACGTTGGATCACTTAAATTTGTCTATACGAGTACAAATGGAAGAGTACTATCCAACACTATTAAAGACACTAACATTAAAAGAAAATTATAGTAATTTACTTGAAATGGTGCAGCATAAAAATAGAATGAAAAATATTGATATCACTTTTCATTGTAGTGAAAATTTATTTTTAGTTGAACCCTATCAGCTTGTTACATACAGAATTTTAAAAGAATTGGTAACAAATGCATTCAAGCATTCTAAATGTTCAAAGCTAGTTGTGAGTTTGAAACAAGAAAATGACGAAATAGAGCTTATAGTAAAAGATAATGGTATAGGCTTAATGGTTAATGAAAAGCAGATTTCTAATGACCATAGAGGATTGAATTCTATTAAGGAACAGTTGTTTTTAGTAAACGGTAAAATGACAATTTCAGAATGTAATCCTTCTGGTTTATGTGTTGCTATTCTTATTCCTATGAAAGGAGATGATTCCTATGAATATTTTATTAATAGATGATCACGCTTTATTTGCAAGAAGTTTAGAGATAGCCTTGGAAGATTATTCTGAAATAGATCATTTTTACTCATTACAAAATATTGAACAGGTTATTGCATTCATTAATGAGTTTAAGCCAAACATCACATTAATAGATATTAATTTAAGTAACATCAGTAATGAAGATGGTTTAGGTGTAGCAAAACATATTTTAGAAAGCAAATGTGACACGAAAATAGTTATATTAACAGGCTATGATTTGCCTGTTTACCGGTATGAAGCTCAAAAAATTGGTGTAAGAGGTTTTATAAATAAAAACATTATGCCAGATAAGTTGTTGCAGATTTTAATTGAGATTAATAATGGTATTTCCTACTTTCCAATGTCTACGGACTATGTTGAGGAATTAACTAATAGTGAAAAACAAATTTTACAATTATTATGTGATGGATATAAGCGTAAAGAAATTTCTTCTATTTTATTTGTAAGTGAACGCACTGTTTCAAATCATATTCAACACTTATTTGATAAGTTGAATGTCACATCTTCGTTAGAAGCTGTAACGAAGGGAATAAAATTAGGGTATATTCAGCCTAATTATTAAAAGTAGTTTTGTCCCCTTACAAAGTAAGCATTTTTTATATACTAAAGGCAGGATAAAGAGAGAGAGGTGTTCATTATTGTTACATAGTTATATTTCACAAATTCCTTGCCATAGAAAGCCTGAAAGGAGTTATCATTCACTACAAAAATATATACCTTTATGTGCACGTTGTACTGGTATACTTTTAGGTTTTCTTTTGTTTCCGATTTATTTTTTGATCTCACATACTTTTATTCTCGTATTAGCTTTATCTTTTTTTGCGCAAGTTCCATTGTTAATAGATGGGTTCACCCAAAAATGGGGATGGAGAAGTAGCACAAACGTACTAAGAGTTTCAACTGGGTTTCTAAGTGGAAATGGTATGGCATTGCTAATCTCATCAAGTATTAGTTGGATAATCTCTTAGAATCGTTTTATTTAAATAGTAGGAGGTATTTTATATGTTTTGGATCTATTCCCTTCTCATTGTCATATCCGGTGGCAGCGGCATCGGTTTTATTATTCATGAAAAATATGTAGAAGCTATAATAGCTTTTATTGTTTGTTTTATACTCATAGTATTATTACGTATTTATCTCAGAAGAAAGACTCAAAAAAGACATTCAGGCGATGGCCCTTTAGACTGTGGCGAATGCTCAGACTTAGACTGCGATTGTAATGATTGATCTTTTTCTCAATTAGATTTTTATAATTTATATGTAAAAAAAGGTTCGCATCTTAGCGAACCGTAAACAAAAAATAACTCCAAAATATACGACAAAAGTTAATTTTGGAGTTATTTTTTGTTTGCTTAACTTTTTCCGGTACTCTGCAATTAGATGATAAATCCATTGACCACAGCAAGACTTTATCAATTTCTTCTTTATTGTTTAAATCGATATTGGGAAGTGTTTCAAATAAATAAAGAAGATAATGATAGGGACTTTTGAGATAGTTTTTATTGTTCCGTCTTAAGGATAGCGACTTTCAAAAAGAATTTCCGGTTTATGGAAATATTTATTCTGCTACTAAAGTTGTAAAAAATCTAGTCAATATGTAGCAAGTATCATTAATTGAAAAAATGTAAAATAAATTTAAGAATCAAAATGTTGGAAGGGAGAGAGAAACCAATTGGATAGAGAAAATAATAAAAAACTTGTAGTAATCACTGGGGTAACACAAGGATTAGGTCGGTCATTAATTGACCGTTTTTCTGAACTAGGTTGGTTGATTGTTGGATGTGGTCGTTCCAAAAGTAAGATAGAACAAATCAAGAGACATTTTGACAACAAACATGATTTTCAATCCATTGATGTTTCGGATGATAAGGCTGTTAAAGCTTGGGGAGAATATATTCTTCAGCAATACGGTGCACCAGATTTACTAATTAATAATGCCTCTATTGTAAATAAAAATGCGACGCTTTGGACTATTTCTTCGGAAGAATTTGCAAATGTTATGAATATCAATGTGAATGGTGTAGTTAATGTGATCCGGTCATTTATACCAGCTATGATTCATAATAAACGAGGCATCATAATCAATATTAGTTCAAGTTGGGGACGTTCCGGTGAGGCAGAACTTGCACCGTATTGCGCTTCCAAGTTTGCTATAGAGGGTTTGACTCAATCAATGGCACTAGAATTACCGAAAGAACTGGCAGTAGTTGCACTAGATCCAGGCGGAGGCATTCATACTTCGATGTTACAATCATGTGCACCAGAGTATATATCGAGTTCTCCAACAGCTGAGGCTTGGTCACATGTCGCTGTACCGTATATGCTTAGCATTACATCAAATGATAATGGGAAATCCCTTACTTGCCCATAGGTTTACTAAGTTTACGACTGATAGCTGTGAATATATTTTTAATTTGATATGGGGCGTTCTTGTTAGAGAAGTTTAACGGGGATTACATGCATTTGTTTTTTTAATCACTCGTTTGTACTGCTAGTAATACACAACTTCTTTAGGATATTAATATGTAACGAGAGCACTGAAAAAGTTTTAATATAACAAGAAGACAATTATCCATCATTGATGAATAATTGTCTTCTTCATGCTGTCCGTATTTAGAATTCATATTTTCATTTATAAGCGTTTAGATGCTTTTGCTACAATAGCTTCTTATATATTTCTGTTTATAAAAAATAAAATTTATTTATTTGCCCCATTCATTGCATACAAGTAAAAAATATAATCAGTCGAAGTTCCTGTATAACCTAACTGTCTTAACATTGCCGTTATATTTCCGCGATGATATGTCCCATGATTCACAACATGTTGAATCAATTCAAAGACATTCGTGTCTAATCGTCCAAAGTGAGGGTGTTCAGGTGAAATGGCTCTCTCTAAGTTCTCTTCACGGATGAAAAATGTTTGATATTCTTCAGATAAAGTTAAAAATAGCTGTTCCATTTCCTGAATAGTTGTATCTTTTATTTTTTCTGAAAGATGAATTGCTGATGTTTTTACTTCAGTAAAAGGTTTTCCTAATAAAGTACCTAGCCAGATTGTATCAGCAATATATATATGTATAAACGTTTGTGAAATAGAAGGGAATACACTTTGTATTTCTGTAGACCAAACGTCTGCTGGTAATGTTGTTAAGTGTTCAAATAGCCTTTTGTTTGCCCAAACGTGATAATCATACGCTTGTAAGACATGATGTTTCATTGAAAATCCCTCCAGTTTCAGTTGAATTCAAATTATAAAGAAATCGCTCACTTTATATATACAACCAACGTTTATGACTTTCCTGTTAGAAACTATGAAAAAGCAGTTTATGAAAAGGAAAGGCAATCTATTACTATGTTCTGCATAGTTTCACGCCTCAAAGCAAAAAGTAACGTTGGAGGTGAGCAAAGTGGGTCGAAAAATTAAGCAGGATCCTTCTAGAGCAGGTCTTGGCTCTTCACAAGTTGAAGGTCAAGGGACGACTACGCGTGAAACAGGTTCCGTTGAAGTTCCTTCATCAAATAAGAGACAAAAACGTAGTTAATTATAATTTGTTATTTTTTTGTTGTTGTGAAAGCTTTATTTATGTTAAACAAGTGCAATTTTAAGATGAAAATTGCACTTGTTTTCATGCCTAAAATATCTAAAGTTGAGTTGGAAATAATGAAAGTTCTTTGGTCAAAGGCGCCTCAAACAGCAAATGAAATTATTAAGGATCTTGAAGGGGAAATGGATTGGAGTCCAAAAACAATTCGAACGCTAATTAACAGATTGGTGCAAAAAGAAGCGATATCGGCTCATCAAGAAATCGGAAAAATGTATACATATACTCCTTTTGTGTCTCAAGATCATTATTTACAAGTAGAAACTTGGTAGATAAAATAGAAGTCAATGGTAAGGCAGGTACATTATTTTTAGCAAAAGCTTCTCTTCAAAAATCAAACTCCAATTTTCATGCTTTAGCAGAGGGGTATAAAGTAGAAAACCTTAAAATTACGTATGAATAATGATATGGTGTAATTTGTTTAAAGTTTAATAGCTGAAGTTTTTTAATTAAATAAAACTGAAATATTTTTGAGTGCTGAAGAAAGGAGGTTCTATATAAAATGGGAGACTGCTGCGGTACTTCGAAAAGTGTAACTAGCGATGTTGTTTGTCCTTTATCCAAAACGAAAGGAAAACAAATCAAGTTGATTACATTAAAAAGCATGCTGAATGCTAGTGCGCTCACTCGATTGGAGTCAGATAAAACATACTATTTTTGTTCAGAGCAAGAATGTAATGTAGTGTACTTTAATGAAGAACAGCAAGTATTTACCAAAAACGATCTTAAGGTTCCTGTTTTTCAAAAAGATATAGAAGAAGATGTGCCTGCTTGTTACTGTTTTAATTGGACACGAGCACGTATTTGTGAAGAAATAAAGCAAACCGGAAAAAGCCAAGCGGTACAAGATATATCAATGCATATTCAAGCAAATCGTTGTGGATGCGAGGTAAATAACCCTCAAGGATCTTGTTGTTTAGGAAACGTATCTGCGTTTATAAAGCAAGTTGAAAAATAATATGATTAACTTCCGCTAACAGTAGTGATGTAAATAAAGCAAAAAAAATAGCTAGAACTTGTAGTAGTTATCTACCTCAATTCTAGCTATTTTTGTTTATTCAGAATCGATAAGGTTAACAGCTATAATTTTCATGTCGGGCTGTTGAGCTAATATTTGTGGGCAGGTTAGTTTAGTTTAATAACATCAGTAACTTTATCATATCTGGCGAGAAGACCCCTACCTCAAGCGCGCAACGGTAGGTGGGGGATGAATCGCTTTTTTTGTTTTTTTTAGTATATGAATAGAAACATACGTTCTTATTTGGTATACTTTGTGTATACAAAACAAGAAAGGAGTGTGTCCAATGAAAAAAGCATATTTTTCAATTCGTATCTATAAGAATGCACTGAATCCCAAATATGTTGAAGCGATTGGACATGCTCTTTTCGTATTTAACCGTGCGAAGCATTTCGCTTTTCAAACGCAAGTGTTAGAAAAACGTTCTGGTACCTCCAGACGTTCTGATAGTATGCAAATGACTGTGAAATCACGTTTTAGTCTGAATGATTATTATGCAAATAGTGCTGTGCAGGAAGCCAATGCACTGTTTTCTTCTCAGACAGAATTGAAAAAATTGTATATTGAAAATAAAAATGAACAGATGAAAGCTGTAAAAAAGAAGATAAAGAAAACCAAGTCAGATTTGACAGTGCTGAATAAAATAAAAACATCGTTTATCAAAGGGAAGCCAACGTTCAATAAAACGTCCAAAGAACAACAAAGGGGACAATATTTTGTTGTGCAATTTAAAGAGAAAACAGATATTTACTATCATGCCTATCAATTTGAGCATGAATATTTAGATGTACGTATTCAAACACTTCGTTCTCGTTTAGGTAGCCTTGCATTTCGGCTAGATAGACTACAAAAACTACTTCATAGTTTAAAAAATAATGTTGCTTCTGTTGTATTTGGGAGTAAAAAATTATTCAAAGCACAACATACTGTAGATACTTATGTTCAAAATCATACACTTTGGGTGCAGGATTTTGAAAAAGCTCGTTACAATCAAATGTTGATTTCAGGTCGAAAAGACGCGAAATCAGGAAACTTTGTTTTTACATATAATACGGAATCACAATCTTTACACTTTACAACCCCAAACAGTGTTGCAGTTGAAATTCCCAACCTTACATTTCCGTATGGACAAGAACAAGTGAATGCAGCTGTACAAAATCAATGGAATTGCAAAGATAAAAAGAAGGCAGGAAAACCAATCAGTTGGGCAATTGAAGATCACGGGGAGTATTACATTTTTAAATGTTTAATAGATATTAAAGAGAACCAAAATAAAAACTTCAGCAAGTCCGATGGTGTCATTGGAGTAGACTGCAATTTTGATCACTTTGCTTGGTCAAATATCAATAAACAAGGACAACTCATACAAACGGGTGTATTATCCTTTGATATTTTAGGGAAAACATCAGAACAAATTACGAAAATGATGGAAGCAGAAGCTATTGCATTCGTTGATATTGCTGTAAAAGCAAATAAACCGATCGTTGTAGAAAAACTAAACACAACAAAAGCAAAGGTTAAGAACCCTTATGGCAACAAAAAAGCAAATATGATGATGAGCATGTTTGCTTATAAAAAGATGATTTCAGCTATGAAAAGTCGTGCTGAGAAGATGGGTGTAGCGGTATTTGATGTGAATCCAGCGTACACTTCTCAAATTGGTAAAATCAAATATATGAAACGTCTTGGTATCAGCATTCACCAAAGTGTGCGTGTGACCAAAATAAGAACTTCAGCAAATCCGATGGTGTCATTGGAATAGACTGTAACTTTGACCACTTCGCTTGGTCCAACATTAATAAACAAGGACAACTGATAAAAACGGGTGTATTATCCTTTGATATGTTAGGGAAAACATCAGAACAAGTTGCGAAAATGATGGAAGTAGAAGTCATTGCACTAGTTGATATGGCTGTAAAAGCAAACAAACCGCTTGTTGTAGAAAAATTAAACACAACAAAAGCAAAGGTTAAGAACCCTTATGGCAATAAAAAAGCAAACATGATGATGAGCATGTTTGCTTACAAAAAGATGATTTCGGCTATGAAAAGCCGTGCTGAGAAGATGGGGGTTGCAGTATTTGAGGTAAATCCAGCGTACACTTCTCAAATTGGTAAAATCAAATATATGAAACGTCTTGGTATCAGCATTCACCAAACAGCTTCTTATGTCATTGCTAGAAGAGCAATGGGGTTTAAAGAAAAACTTCCACCAATTTTGTATTCCCTATTACCGGAGAAGATGGTAGGTCTGCATCATTGGGCGCAATGGAAGTGGTTGTCTGGCATCCTGTCTGATTTGCGTGTTCACACATTCTATCAGATGGAGCTTTCGAACCATAACAAGATTCGTTCTGTGAACGAACTTTTTCCTCCAGGAGCTCTTACAGACTTGGAAGTAAAAGGTTTGTCTAAGTTTGAAAGCAGAAAACCCATACCTTGTTGAATGGGTATGATCTTCTAAGCATTTTGTCTTAGTTGTTCCTTTTGGGAATCCCCTTCCTCAAAAATCTGTTAGGATTTTAGGTGGGGATAGTTCAATCAGAAATAAATGCTGTAAATAATGAAAATATAAAAAACCTGGCGGGAGAAACAATATCTAAATAATGAAAGGAAGGAAGAATTATGTCCCATAACGTAAGAGCAAGAAGAATCATTTTAGATTTAGCAGTTACTTTAGATGGTTTTATTGAAGGGAAAAATGGGGAAGTTGATTGGTGCATCATGGACTCTGAGATGGGGTTTATTCATTTCTTAAATCAAATTGATACTATTTTATATGGAAGAAAAAGCTACGATTTATGGGGACAATTTACTCCAGAAATTGAAGATACTGATACTGAAAAAGAAATTTGGGAATTAGTTCATAGTAAAGAAAAATATGTGTTTTCCAAAACGCAAAAAAGAACTGATAATAAAGCAATATTCATAACTGATAATATTTTTGAAGAAGTAAATAAACTAAAGAATAAGCCTGGTAAAGACATCTGGCTTTATGGCGGAGCGAGTCTTATTACAACTTTTATCAATTTAGGGCTTGTTGATGAATTTAGATTATCTGTTCACCCTGTTATTTTGGGAGAAGGAAAACCGTTGTTTATTGATATAAAACAGAGGTTGAATTTAAAAATGGTTCATACAAGAACGTTCTCCTCTGGCGTTGTGCAACTAATCTATCATTTCAATGGGAATTAATAATGTTGCACATTCCAAAGATAAACATGAAATATATAAATACAAATTGAAAACACGACGTAAACCCGCTTTTTTTAGGTGGGCGAGAGCAACTGGCCATGCATAGAAGCGGTCAGGGCCTTTTTCTGCCACGTGCGATGTTTAAAACAAAAGGAGCAGGCCAGTAGGAGGGCATGTTGTATTCCGCATAGCAGGGATTTATATGTTGGAAAATCAAAGTGGATTTGTATGTAGAATGGATAAATATTTTTTCTGAAACTGCATTCCATAGTTCTTTAAAACTTATTCCCATATATTCCACAAATGCAACTTGCAATTGCGGAATATATGGGAATTTATATTTCTCCCTATCGTTACAATTTTGATTAAGGGATAGCATCACATCGCGATCAAGCTAAGGTTTTAATATCCCCCCTAACTATTTTGAACGTAAGTAATTTGTAAGGAATGGGTAAGGAAAAAGAAAGTTTCATTGCGTATGATAAAAATATAACGAGGCGTGAAAGGCGGAACAGATATGACGTATATATGAAAAACAAATTGGTAGAGATGATAGCTGTGTGGTTAGTATGAAACAGCAAGCAACCACCTATACAATATGAATAGAGGAGAGGAATGCCGAAAACACGTAGTCAAATTACATTTGCGAGTCTGGCCCTTTTAATAGCTGGAAGTTCCCTGCTATACACAATGCCAATCTCAATTGTAAAAGCAGAGCCCACTCAAAATGTATCTAGTTCGTTACAAACAAGCACTCAACGAGAGCGTAATTCCGTCAAGTAAGCAATGCGTGATATATTGCAACTTGGAATCCCGGGGATACTCGCTAAAACTTCCGAGGATGGAAAAACGTGGGGTTATGCCGCTGGGGTAGCGAATCTGAGCACCAAGCAACCAATGAAAACAGATTTTCGCTTTCGCATCGGCAGCGTGACGAAGACGTTCACTGCAACAGTTGTACTTCAATTAGCTGGAGAAAACCGCCTGAATCTAGACGACTCCATCGAAAAATGGTTGCCTGGTGTCATTCAAGGAAACGGATATGATGGTAACCAGATTACGATCCGGCAGATATTGAACCATACAAGTGGTATCGCTGAATACTTAAGGTCAAAAGACGCTGATATGATGAATACCAAAAAAACATATACCGCTGAAGAGATAGTGAAGATCGGGATTTCTCTGCCTCCGGACTTTGCCCCAGGAAAGGGCTGGTCTTATTCAGACACAGGATACGTATTACTGGGTATCCTTATTGAAAAAGTAACCGGGAACAGCTATGCGGAAGAGATTGAAAATCGGATTATTGAACCGCTTGAGCTGTCGAATACGTTCCTACCTGGCAATTCAAGCGTTATTCCAGGAACCAAGCATGTCCGTGGATATGTCCAACCAGACGGAGCAAGTGAGCTGAAAGACGTTACTTATTATAACCCAAGTATAGCTAGCCCGGCTGGAGATATGATTTCTACTGCTGACGACTTAAACAAATTCTTCTCTTACTTACTCAGTGGCAAATTACTGAAGGAACAGCAATTAAAACAAATGCTTACTACAGTTCCTACAGGAAGTGCTGAAATCAGCGGATATGGTCTTGGAATCTATGAAACTAAGCTTCCAAACGGTGTCTCGATATGGGGACACACAGGTAGCATTCCAGGGTTTGTTACTCTTGTTGGAGGTACACTTGGAGGTAAGCATACGTTGGCCGTCAATATGAACAGTATGGGTAAAGCTAACTTTAAAAATATTTTACTTGCTGAATTTAGCAAGTAGGCAAAAAGGAAAACCGGATAAAATTTAGGTTTTAATTATCTGGCAAGTCATCAGGATTCTAGTATTACTCTTGAACGAATTAACAAGGCATTATGCCTTGTTGCTATTCGAGATAATAAAATTATTGGTTCAATTTCTTATTACTCACCAGAGAACAACAAAGGATGCAATTGGTATAATAAAGGTAATGTAGCAACAATAGGTCAGTTTGGCATTCATCCTTCTTATCAATCAATGGGAATCGGAAGAAAGTTGATGGAATTAGTTGAAGAATTAGCAATAAAAGAAGGGATAGAGGAGTTCGCATTAGATACAGCTGAGGGAGCCAGTCATCTTATTAAATATTATGGTGATAAGGGATATCGTTTCATTGAATATATCAATTGGGAAATTACAAACTACAGAAGTGTTGTTTTAAGTAAAAATTAAAATAGCTACTGATAACAAGGATTGTGTGAATAGGAAATCTCTTTCTTAGAATACGGAAGGGTTTTTTAGATGAATTTAATTAAATATAAAACATATCTAAATTATAATATACAAATATATTTAAAAATTGGTATGGTAAATAATGAGGAATAGAGTCCTATTAATA
The DNA here is from genome assembly GCF_000746135.1 of Bacillus sp. UNC322MFChir4.1. Classification (NCBI taxonomy): domain Bacteria; kingdom Bacillati; phylum Bacillota; class Bacilli; order Caryophanales; family Bacillaceae; genus Bacillus; species Bacillus sp. UNC322MFChir4.1. The sequence continues at coordinate 85,963 of NZ_JQKQ01000010.1, read as the reverse complement.
TAGGACTCTGAAGAAAGGTTATAAACTTGTTTATAACCTTTCTTGGATTTAAGTTATTTGAATCCGGTGGTGCTTACAAGACAGAAGTATGATCCGAAATAGCATTAATGATCCTATCCCAATCGTCAAAGTGATTTTCATGACCTGAGCCTTCAAGAGTCAATAATGATGAATTGGGAATTTCATTAGCAAGAGCTAGACCATGCTCATATGGGAGTACTGTATCTTCTGTACCATGAATAACCAAAACAGGTACGTTGATTTTTGTTAACATCCCCTCGTAGGAATCATCCCCTTTAAGAAGTGCATGATTAAACATGCTGAGGAGATTATTAGCTCGTTTAATTTCTGTAATTACTGGTTTATAAGCCCTCTTTTCATCAAATGTATGTTTTGAACCACAGAGTAATCTTGACCCTGCAACTAAATAATGTGCTACTGAATCTTGATCCGACCAATTCAGCGTGGCTCCATTCGCATGGTAAGCTAGTATTTTTTCATCCATTGGAGGCAAATTCCGGCTGTTTTCATCAGATCCAAAAATACTCGAAGCCATTAAAGTGAGAGTTAAAATTCTTTGTGGGTGTCTTAATGCTGCGACTTGAGCAATCATACCTCCCAATGACATTCCGAAAATGTGTGCTTTGTCAATATGATATGCATCAAGTACCCCAACAACAGCATCATCAGCCATGTCTGCCACAGTATAGTTAGAAGTCCCAGGTTCATATACAATGGAACGTCCGACGTCCCTATTATCGTATCGGATAACAAATCTCCCTTTATCAGCTATTTTTTGGCAGAATTCTTCATCTCAATAAACCATCGAACACATAGCTCCCATAATCAATAAGATTGCCGGATTGGCTGGATTACCGAAACTTTCTGTACATATATCAATTCCATTCATTTTAAAAATCTTTTCATTCATGATTAGTTTCTCATTTCATTCGAATTTGGTTAATAAAAAAAGGTACACCCAAATAAACTCACAAGTTTTTAAAGAATGAATGAGCATAAATGAACTGTACCTTAAATTAACGAAAACGAATAAATTTAATAATCATGACCTACACTCTCCTAAAATAAAGAATTTTTTCTTATTTCAAATAATAGCACATCTCTATCTGCTATGATCACAAATGTCTTGTCCTTAATGCGATTATCGGTCCACGTTAACATGTTTTAAAACTTATTTCACGATCTAAATCTTTAATAGAATAATATGAATAATGTTTGTAAACATCTTTATTATAAATTATCAAACTTTATTTGTTAGTTAAGAGGTTAATACAAAATAAGTGATTTAAGGTTGATGTAAGGTTCTCTTTAGACTATGGAAAGGTGGACGCATTACAGTTGAAAGAGAAGAGAAACATCTAAAAATTTTAAATAAAATCTTTTTTAAGCGCTTGTGGACCAATATACAGCAAAATAACATTCTTCTGTTTCCATAACAAAAAATACATTATTCCATTCTGGTTCATAAGCATAAGCAAGTCTGATTCCATCACTAGGAAATTCAATAGGTTTGATAAAAGGAGCATATTCGTTTCTCACTTTTATGAATTCTTCTTTGGATATTGCCTTTAATTCTTTTTGTTCTTCTCTAATTTTTTCTTCATACTCCTCCATGGTCATTTCTTTAACATTTTTCCCTTTATACCAAAACCAATGTCTATTTCTCCCTTCAATGAATTGACATTGTACTGCAAACTCCTTCAGGGTTTTGATACTGGCGTATTCATCTTTTCTTTTGGTATGTTCAAAAACATATAATGTCTCTTCCCATCCGCCCATTAATTCATCGTCTTCAAACACAAAATATTTCACATTTACCATCTCCAATTGTCCATTTACATATATTTTATTGTGGTTTTGAAATAAAGTCGTGATGTTTATAAAAAAATTGTACAGTTTTGCTTCTTTTTGATTAAAGAATTCTAAGAGGGTTAGAAAAATAACACGAAAATATAGAATAATTTTACTATGGTATAATTTGAATATGCATTTTAATAGTGAAGGAGGTTCTATTTATCAATGAAATCATCTCTATAGTAGCTATAGCTTAACATCTAATAAAGAAAAACTTCATAATAAAGAGGCGTTTATATTGAAAGTAATTAAAAACGTAATATTGTTAGCTGTATGTTTCTTATTTTTGAGTGGTTGTAACTATGAAAATGAAAAAGAGGTAAAAACATACTTTAAAGAAAAATATGGGATTGATGTTATTGTAACAGATTGGGAAGAAATACATTCAGGGAATATGGGACATGTATATCATACTGTTCAAGTAAAAGATAATAAACACATTCAATTTCGAGTGGAAGTAGATGGTTTATTTTATTCTACAATAATAGGTGATGAATACAAAGATGGTAAAAATGCATATGAAGCATATGAAAAATTCAAACCAATTCTGAAAGAAATCGAAAAGTTAGGATTCTCGGAACCTGAAGATGAAAATACTATTCAATATATAACTGATCATATTGAAGAATACCTAAACAATAATTTGCTACTAACTTTAAAAATGAATAATAAAATCGATTACAGTCAATTTGAATCGACAGAATTAGATCGCTTCTTTGCTTTATTACAACTCATTCAAAGGAATAATAAAAAAATAGCAGAGCTTAATATAAAAGACAATACAGGTGAGTATACTAGATTTTATTATACAAACATACAAAAAAATCCAACGAAAGAGGAACTGCTATTAGCAATGAAAAACGCATCACCAGATTACTGGACATATTTAATTCAAACACAAGTCCATGACAAAATAAAAGAAATTCAAAATGAAAGATTTATATTCAAAGAAATTACTTGTTCATATACAAAAAATGGGGACTGTCCAGCGTATAATGTAACCTTAGATTTTAATGATGGTATGTTGCAATATAAAAACAACCCAAATTTAATCGAGGATTTAATCAAAGTAGCCACTTGGATTAAAGAAGAACTACATAACAAACAATTCAATATTAATTTGACCTACAAAGGAGGTACGAAGTGGGAAGGGAGGATGTCGTCAGAAGATATGGAAAAAAGGAATAGTGTTGAAGATTATATGAAAGAATATTTTCGTGAAAAATAATTACATATTGTTTATTTACTCCAAGTATTTGCTAAGCGAGAAAGTATTACATAGTTTTTATCGAGAATAAAATGAATGTCATGAAATCCATTTTGATCAAACTTTTTTCAAAGTGGATTCTTTTTATTTACCATAGAATACTAGCTTAGGAAGCGTTTTTAATAATTCTTAATTCATTTCTAAATGTATCATAATAGTCAATATAGCTCGTTTCCAAATATATTCTTTCCTGTTTATGATACGAAACGCTTACTTCAAGATTTTTAGCCATCGCCTCACATAAAATCTCATTTATAGCTTCTAATTGCTGTTCATCTAAAATTGGCATTGGAACATGATTTTGTTTTTCATATAATTCATTTAAAAACGTAGTTAATTATTATTTCTCATGAGTCTACTATGTAAAAAAAGCCAATGGAGTTATACTTATTAACTTGAACTGCCCGTAAAAGCTCGATTGGTTCAGTGAGAGATGAAAATACCTCCACTGATAGAAGTGTTACTTTCATATTATAAAATAAAATATTCTAAAGATTCATAAATTTTAATTGTTAAAGTTGGACATTATTGTATAATGGAATATGTTAGGAAATATATTTGTGGAAGGAGGAATAATCTTGTATACTTTTAAATTTCATACAAGAACAATTACGATGTCCAGCATTAAGCCTACTTATAATAGGTACGTTAAACCTTAAGCAATAATGATCTGAAATGAACTTGTGTGAGATTATCGTAAATAGATAATCTTTTTAATTTGCTTATTGGTAAATGATTATTCATGTACTTACCTAGGTTTATGGACTCCTTATCCTAGCAGCATTGTTCTTGCTATAAACTAGGAGGAAGAAAATTAAATGATGAACTTACTGTCCAACTCAGTGCAAATAAAGGAAAATGAACTGGAAAAAGTCTTAAAGGAAATTCAAAGCGGGCAAAAAACGTGGGATGAAGAGAACAAGATTGATATTGTTAAAGCGATGATTAACCATATCGGTTCAACGGATAGTGAACTTAGAGAATGGATCTACAGTTCTTTTAATCAATTGATATTAGATAATAAACTTGCGCATGAGTTTTTAGCGGAAATATTGGATTTTTGTTTAAGTGACTTGTTATTTAAAGGGATTGGAGAAAATGGGACAGACACTGTGTTTACAAGGTCATTTACCTCACTTTTAATAGCAATCATTTTATACAAAGATAATGAGGATCATTTTATACCTCAATCCATTGTTTATAAAGTAAAAGATGAGTTAATTCATTATATTAATTTGGAACAAGATCTAAGAGGATATGTCCCTGAAAAAGGATGGGCTCATAGTGTAGCACATGTGGCTGACGCTTGTGAGGAACTTGTAAAAAACGAAAAAATAGAACAAAAGTATTACTCAGAAATATTAGAAACGCTTTGGAAAAAAATATTTTGCACAAAAGGTGTTTATATCCATAATGAAGATGGGAGAATTATAACACCAATTCTAACAATGTTAAATCGAGGATTAGAGATAGAGAAAGTAGGGGCTTTAATCAAAGGTATACCAATGGAAATGAAATCTCAAAAAGAAGAGCTTGATGATGAACATTATTTGTTCCTAAAAGCAAACTGTAAGTCATTTTTAAAAAGTTTTTATGTAGAAATTGCTTCACATTCTAATTTGTTATCACTGCAAAAAAATATTGAAACTTGCTTATCAGAAATTTAAAGGCTTTATTACTTGTTCAACTAGCAGGGACGTAAATGAAAGCAGATGCGTAGATTTTGGCTATCCGACTTAGGATAGCTTTTCTTAATCACATTCTTAGCATCGAACATTTAGGTATAAGTTGAAAACTGAAACTTTAATAAACCAAATATGGTTAAGTTTATGTTATCGGAGGGTGGCAATGAGCAATAATTACAAACAAATAATTAGATTTGTTTTTGTAGGATGTATGAATACATTAAACTACTGGCTCCTTTATTTATTATTTTCTCATGTTTTCCATTTTCATCATTTAACCGCACATAGTATAGCTTTTATAGTGAGTATGATCGGTTCTTTTTTTATGAATACATACTTTACGTATAAAACAAAAGTAACATTAAAGAAATTTTTACAATTTCCGTTAACGTATATTGTAAACTTTATAATTACGACAGTTAGTATTTATGTTTTAGTGGATGTATTAAATTTAAATAAGGATATCGCACCTCTGATTTCATCTGTAATTGCAATTCCTTTTACATTTGCAATTTCTAAAAAAATATTAGTCCCCAAAAAAGAAGCTATGGTATAAAACATATTATAAAACCTTACAAAGCTGTCATATTGATGTAAGGTTATTAGATAGTTCATATACTATTTCGATGTGATAATGAAAGCATAAGAAATACACACCTAGAAAAAATATAATAGAACGAGGTAACTTTTAAAACTGTCATTTATACTTTTGGGAGTTACTTGACGTTTACTTTCTAAATGTAAACAATAAATAGGTGGATTTGTACGAATTTAGGAGAGATGAAGAAATGTTGATAAAAAAAGCTTTGTTATTTTTGTTTATGCTGGTAATTGGTTTAACAGGCTGCTCTATGATTGAAGAAGGTAAGAATTCAATTGACTATGCTCAAAAGGCAATAGACTATGTTAATGAAGTGAGTGCGTTTGCAAATGAAGCGCCGGGATTAGTAGAAAAAGCAATCAACGATAGTGCCGCCCGCAAAGAATTAGAAACTAGACTCAGAGAAATCCAAAAGGATATTCCAGCTTTTAATGAATTGACACCTTCTGATGTAGCAAAGGATATGCATCAGCAAATTGTTGGATATAATGAAAAGTTAAATGAATTAATTGATACAACTTTGAAGAAGATAGAAGAAGGAAAAATGGATGTAGAACAATTCAAAAATTCGGAGCTTATGCAGACAATTCAACAAGTTCAAGACTTAAAAGATAAGATTCAAAATTTAGGTCAGTAAATATAGTCTAAAAAAATTCCGTTATGTATAACGGAATTTTTTCAATTGCCATCAATGATATTCATAAAAATAAGCCAGTTATTTGTCCAATGCCGATGCGAAGAACGATGGACATAATTTTTAAGTTGTTTCCATTAGTTTACAGAAAATTAATGAGGTTTGTATGTAAAGTAAGTAGAGAAGTTCGTATGAATTTATGAAAAATATGCTATTAAAAAAGAAAAACTCATCACTTGCATTTGAAAAGTCTTTCACATATGCAGTATATCTTCTTGCTGTAAATATGTTATTCTTAAAATATAATACCAAAAAATCACAGTAGATATTATTTATTTTGGTTACATTTCAAGAATAAATGATAGAGGCGTTTGCGAGGAATTATTTGATTATTATAAAAAGAAAGGGAAGTTTAGGTGCTTATGTAGGTAGGGCACCACATATAGGAGCAGAGGAAACTCTAGTTAAATATGATAACGCTATAAAAATTCCTCTTCTATTTATTTGTAAAAAATCACAAGGTTTGAGATCGGCATCTTTTTGGATATTAGGAGAATATTTAGAAATTGCCATTTAGGGATATAGGGGTGAATCAATATGAATCGTAAAATAAAAATATTAAAATACATTATGATTATAATGGCTTGTCTTGCTATTTTTGGTACAATTTTACCAAATGCATTAGATCCAAACGAAACAATGGCGGGTAAAATTTCGATTGCAACTTTTGGTACAATAGCTACTTGTTTACTATTTTCTATTACTTATTTCATTTTAAAAAAAGTGATTGTAAGAGGAGAAAAATAATAAGAGGAAACTGTAGAATTAGAATTTCAAAAGCTATTTAAAAGAGAAACTGAAGAAAATCAGTACTTATTTTGTGATTTTTATAATTTTAAAATGATTAACGAATGAAAATTAAGCTGGGCTAATACAATTTTAACGGGAAGGTAGAATATATAATATGATTTTAGGAATTTCGTATTTTGACATCTTTCTTTTCATAATTATTTTTTCATTCTTTTTTATTTTTTGGAGATTAAATGTATGGTATAACAAGAAATATAATGTTCCTAAGGTGTTTCAATGGCTTCCTAAAAGCTGGGGGAGAAGAAAAGTTTCAGAACACTTATCTCAATTAAATGAACAATTGGCAGCTGAAGGGAAAGGAATATGGGTTACAACTTATGCTGTAGATTTATACATTTTAACGATTCCTCTTACAGTAAAAAAATATAAATCTTAGGTGATAAATATATAGTTACAGTAAAGGCCTTTTATTTTAATTAAAGGGTCTTTTCTTTTAGAGATTTTTGTGAATATTGCAGTTACTAGAGTCAACTCCCACCACTTGTGAACGCTAACACGTTTTGAAGTGGGGGCTTGAAAAAAGCGTGTATGAATTTGATCTTTTAAAAACTAAGTTATTCTTTTGCTAAAACGATAAAAAGGGATGATGTGTTTCTTTATACAGATACATATCTCTGAACATGTCACTAATGAGTAATAAAGATAAAAACATGTATGTAACTAACAACCAAAAGAAACAATTGACATATAATAGTATCAGTTTAAAATAAAAGTGAGTACTCACTCATAAAAATGAAGAGGAGGAAAATTTATGTCTCCAACTAATGAGGCAGTATTGGTTAAAGGAGTTTCCAAGTACTTTGGCAAGAAACAAGTAATTCAAGATATTTCATTTTCTGTTCGTGAAGCTGAAATTTTTGGTTTAGTCGGTCCTTCTGGTTCGGGGAAGACGACACTTATTAAAATGATTGCTGGTATTAGCGAAGCAACATCAGGGGATGTAACGGCACTGCAAACAGTTATGCCGAATTTGAATGGCATGAAACATATTGGATATATGGCGCAAGCAGATGCATTGTATGAGGAGTTATCTGCTTATGAAAATGCTGATTTTATTGCGACAATGTATGGGTTAAAGGGAAAACAAAAGAGAGAACGTATATATGAAGTATTTGAGCTTGTGCAGCTATCTGATGATGCCAAAAAGCAAGTGCAGCATTTTTCTGGTGGAATGAAGAAGCGCTTATCACTTGCTATGTCACTTTTGCATGAACCAAAGCTTCTGATTTTAGATGAACCGACAGTTGGAATTGATCCTGTTCTTCGAAAATCAATTTGGGATAAGTTTTATGAACTGAAAAAACAAGGAACAACAATTATAGTGACAACGCACATTATGGATGAGGCAGAGTTTTGTGAACGTCTGGGCTTAATTCGTGAAGGGAAGTTAATCGCAACTGGTTCTCCGATAGAATTAAAAGAGCGAACAACATCTGGGCGTATTGAGGATGTCTTTTTATTGGAAGGAGCGATGGAATGATGAGAGTATTTGGAGTTGTAATCCGTATTATTCGCCAATTTTTCCGAGATAAACGGTCGCTTGCACTTATGTTCGGAGCACCGATGCTACTGCTTTGGCTTCTTTCACTTGTATTTACACAAAAAGACTACAAGCCTCATATTGCTTTAGTTGATGTACCGGCACCAATTGTAGATGCAATGAAAAAACAAGATGCTTCTATTTATGAGTACGATAAAGACAAGGCACATAAGAAATTAGAAGATCAAGCAATTGATGCAATAATTACTATAGATCATGGAAAGATGAAAGTAACGTTAGAAGGCAGTGATTCATCGAAAAATCGTGCTGTCATGCAAGTTTTGCAAAAAGGTATGGAGAAAAAAGAAACGACAACTATGAAGCCTGAAGTTTCTTTTTTACATGGATCAGCTGATTTTACGATGTTTGATGGATTAGGCCCGGTATTAATTGGTTTCTTTACATTCTTCTTCGTCTTTATTTTATCAGGCGTTTCATTTGTTAGGGAGCGTTTAAGCGGTACGTTGGAACGATTATTATCGACTCCAATTCGGCGCTGGGAAATTGTTGTAGGTTATATAATTGGATTTGGGATTTTTGCGTTTTTTCAATCCGTACTCATTGTTAGTTTTTCTGTGTATGTCTTAGATTTATATGTTGCAGGTTCACCTTGGCTCACGTTATTGATTACATGTATGCTTTCATTAACAGCGTTAACTCTGGGAACGTTTTTATCGGCATATGCAAACAACGAGTTTCAAATGATACAGTTTATCCCATTGGTTATTGTACCGCAAATTTTCTTTTCTGGTTTATTTCCGATTGAGTCTATGAATAGGTGGTTACAGCTATTAGGAAAGTTATTTCCATTAACATACGGTGCAGATGCGATGCGGCAAGTTATGATTCGAAATCAAGGGTTTAGCGAAATTGCTGGTGATCTCGGGGTTTTATTAATATTTGCGATTGTGTTTACATTCGGTAACGTGTTTGCTTTGAAGAAGCATAGAAGAATATAATGGAAAGAAAAAAAGGAGTATGTCAATGAAAGAGGATTGGCTAGAAGAATTAATTGCCGCCACGGGGACAGATAAGCGCAATGAACGGCAAATGCGCATTTTAGAAGCGGCAGTAGACATGTTTAGTGAAAAAGGATATTCGGCAACTTCAACGAGTGAAATAGCGAAGCGTGCCGGTGTAGCAGAGGGAACGATTTTCCGTTACTATAAAACGAAAAAAGATTTGTTGTTTGCGGTTGTAATGCCAACGTTAACGAAGTTTGCTGCTCCGTTTTTTGTGCAAACTTTTGCGAAAGAAATATTTGAAAATACGTATGAATCATATGAAAATTTCCTACGCACGGTTATTCGAAATCGCTATGAGTTTGCGAGAAAACATTTTCCAATGCTGAAAATTTTAATGCAAGAAGTACCGTTTCAACCAGAACTGAAAGATGAAATTCAGCAATTACTTGCAAAGGAAATTTACTCTCGTTTTGAAAACATTGTTGACCATTTTCAGAAACAAGGACAAATTATTGAACTCCCAACACCAGCTGTACTACGATTCACCTTATCAGCTGTTATTGGCTTAATCTTAACTCGTTTTTTATTACTACCAGAAGAACAATGGGATGATGAGGTAGAAATCGAATCTACTGTTCAATTCATTTTATACGGGCTAACACCTCGGAGGTAAGCAGATGAGGCAATTTGTAAAACCAACAGTTGTCGTAAGTAAATGTTTAGAATTTGAAGCATGCCGTTATAACGGTGATAAGCTGTCCGATGCAACAGTACGTAATCTACAGCCTTATGTAGAATTTATTCCAGTTTGTCCAGAAGTGGAGATTGGACTTGGAATTCCAAGAGAAACAATTCGCATTGTCGAACAAGATGGTATGCAAAAATTAGTGCAGCCATCAACAAGTGCTGATTTAACGGAGAAAATGCAACAATTTTCAAATGTCTTTTTAGCTTCTTTACCGGATGTGGATGGTTTCATTTTGAAAAATAGGTCACCGAGCTGCGGAACGCGTGATGTGAAAATATATGCTGGATTAGGAAAGGCACCCACAAAAGGCAAAGGCGCCGGGTTATTTGGTAGTGCAGTTTTAGCGAAATTTTCACATTTAGCGATTGAGGAAGAAGGAAGATTGTCGAACTTTATCATCCGCGAACATTTTTTGACACAGCTATTTACAATTTCACATTTTAAAACATTGAAGAAAAATAAAAGTATGAAAGCATTAGTTGAATTTCAGTCTGATCATAAGTACTTATTCATGGCGTACAATCAAACGAAGCAAAAAGAATTAGGTCGCGTCATTGCGAATAAGGAAAAACAATCGATTGATGAAGTGTTTGCGAAATATGAGGAAATATTGTATGTATTGTTAAATCGTACACCGCGGTATACATCAAATATTAACGTATGTCAGCATATTTTTGGGTATTTTAAAAATAAGTTAAAGAAAGAAGAAAAGGATCATTTTCTTTCTTTACTTAGTAAGTATGCAGAAAAGAAAATACCTTTAAGCAGTTTACTTACCATTTTAAAATCGTGGGCAATACGTTTTGAAGACACATATTTATTGAGACAAACATATTTTGAACCGTATCCAGAAATGTTAGTGGAAATCACAGATTCTGGAAAGGGTCGAGATTATTAAACAAAATAATACAAAATTCGTCTTTTTTATTCCTATGTTGTTGTAGAACAATGTAGGAATTTTTTTGTGCATCAGTATAGATTCTGTTTTACAATTAAATTGTGACAGAATTGTAGCAATTATCTTACTACTATTCGTTCTTTTCCTAGAGTAATGTTTGTACTATATACACGCACGCTGTCGAAATAACGAATTCGATAAGGGGTGTGACAAATGGAATTTACTCTTACTAGAGAAAAACAAATGATTAAAGAAATGGTGCGCGACTTTGCTGAAAAGGAAATCGCTCCGAAGGCTGTGTATTACGACAAAACGGCAGAATTCCCATACGAAACGTTTCAAAAAATGGGCGAACTTGGTTTGTTAGGAATCCCATTCCCTGAAGAATACGGTGGTTCTGGCGGCGATACGTTATCGTATGCACTAGCAGTTGAAGAAATTGGCCGTGCTTGTGGTGGCACAGGATTAAGTTATGCGGCAACAATCTCACTGGGTGCTTCTCCAATTTATTATTTTGGTACAGAAGAACAAAAACAAAAATATTTAGTTCCAATGGCATCGGGTAAGACACTTGGTGCATTTGGATTAACGGAGCCAAATGCTGGGTCTGATGCAGGCGGCACACAAACGAAAGCAGTATTGGATGGCGATGAATATGTAATTAATGGCGAGAAGTGCTGGATTACAAATGCTGAGTATGCAAATACGATTATTGTAACCGCTATCAACGGTGTTGAAGAAAACGGCAAAAAACGTATTTCTGCTTTTATCGTTCCAACAAATAGCGAAGGATTAACAATTTCTAGTCCATACGACAAAATGGGTGTTCGTGCTTCTAATACATGTGAAATTGTTTTAGATGGCGTTCGTGTACCGAAGGAAAATATTCTTGGGGATGTAAATAAAGGATTTAAACAATTTTTATATACGTTAGATGGTGGTCGTATTTCGATTGCTGCATTAGCAGTAGGGATTGCTCAATCTGCATTTGAGCGCGCACTGCAATATGCAAAAGAACGCAAGCAATTTGGCCGTTCTCTATCAAACTTTCAAGCAATTCAATTTAAATTAGCAGATATGGCAACAGAAATTGAATTGGCGCGCAATATGGTACATAAGGCTGCTTGGTTAAAAGACAATGATAAACCATTTGGAAAAGAAGCTGCGATGGCAAAACTTTTTGCATCTGAAACAGCAAGCCGTGTATCTAACCAAGCGGTGCAAATTCATGGTGGTTACGGATATATGCGTGAGTATGAAGTAGAGCGTCATATTCGTGATGCAAAGCTATTAGAAATTGGTGAAGGTACTTCTGAAATTCAACGTCTCGTAATTTCAAGACATTTAGGATGTCGCTAAGGGGAGGGTTCACTATGTTTCGAAAAATATTAATTGCCAACCGCGGTGAAATTGCTGTTCGTATTATAAAAACGTGTGAAAAACTTGGTATTCAAACTGTAGCAATTTATTCAGAAGCTGATGAATCTGCTCTTCATGTGAAGATGGCAAGCGAAGCGCATCTTGTCGGAGGGCCTCGTGTTCAAGATAGTTATCTGAATCTTGAAAAGATTATTGGAATTGCAAAAGAAACAAAAGCAGAGGCAATTCATCCAGGTTACGGTTTGTTGTCAGAAAACACAACATTTGCAGCTCGTTGTGAAGAAGAAGGCATTGTCTTTATTGGACCTTCCAAAGATGTCATTGCAAAGATGGGAAGCAAAATTGAGTCTCGTAAGGCAATGCTAGCGGCTGAAGTTCCTATAGTGCCTGGTATTTCATCTAGCATTCCAACTGCTTTAGAAGCGAAAGAAATTGCAAGTCAAATCGGTTATCCACTTATGTTAAAAGCATCCGCTGGCGGCGGGGGCATCGGTATGCAAGTCATTGAAACTGAACAAGCGCTCACTAAAGCGTTTGAGAGTAATCAAACACGTGCCAAGAATTTCTTCGGCAACGGAGAAATGTACATGGAAAAATTAATTACAAATGCGCACCATATTGAAATTCAAGTGCTTGCTGATCAACAAGGGAATACGGTGTATTTGTGGGAACGTGAATGTTCGGTGCAGCGCCGTAATCAAAAGGTGATTGAAGAAGCTCCGTCTCCATTTTTAGATGAAGCAACGCGTAAAGAAATGGGAGAGGTTGCAGTGAAAGCTGCGAAAGCACTCGGTTATACGAATGCAGGAACGATTGAATTTCTAGTTGATGATGAGAAGAATTTCTATTTCCTAGAAATGAATACGAGATTACAAGTAGAACATCCAGTTACAGAAGAGATAACTGGTCTTGATTTAGTCGAGCAGCAACTGCGAATTGCATCAGGCGAAAGCCTTTCGTTTACACAGGATGAAGTAAAGCGTAGTGGTCATGCCATTGAAGCGCGCATTTATGCGGAAGATCCAAAAACATTCTTCCCATCACCAGGGAAAATTACCTCTCTGTCTCTTCCAACATCAGTGCGCATTGATCATTTCTTAGAAGATGGTGTAGCGATTACTCCGTTTTATGATCCGATGATTGCGAAAGTAATTGCACATGGAGAAACGCGAGAAGAAGCAATTCAAAAGCTACAAGTAGCACTAGAGGAACTAAAAGTAGAGGGGATTAAAACAAATACGTCAATGCTTCTGCAAGTTTTAGAAGATGAAGTATTCCAAAGCGGTATTTACACAACTAGCTTTGTAACGAAGCAGCTTGTGAAAAAATAAAGGTTACGAAATTTAAAGGGGGAAATAAATGATGACAAAAGTATATGCATCGATGGCAGGAAACGTTTGGAAAATTGTAGTAGGTGTAGGAGATACAGTAGAGGAAGATCAAGATGTCGTCATTTTAGAATCTATGAAAATGGAAATTCCAATCGTTGCAGAAGAAGGTGGCACTGTTATGAAAATTCTTGTGCAAGAAGGCGATTTTGTGAATGAGGGAGATGTATTAATAGAAATCGAATAGTGAGAAATGGGGTGCAATCGATTGAAATTACCTTCTTTTGCTTCTATTAAAGAAGTCGGACCGCGTGATGGTTTGCAAAATGAAAAGAAAATTGTTGGTACAAAAGATAAAGTGAAATGGATTCATATGCTAGCAGACGCAGGTCTTTCTTATATTGAAGTGTCATCTTTCGTTCACCCTAAATGGATTCCTGCTTTAGCTGATGCACAAGATGTGTTTGCTATGCTTGAGCGGAATCCACAGGTTACATATGCAGCTCTCGTTCCAAATCAAAATGGTTTGGAACGGGCGCTTCTGCAAAATGTAGATGAGGTGAACGTCTTTTTATCTGCTAGTGAAACACATAATAAAAAAAATATAAATAAATCCATTGATGAAGCACTTTCTGTTATAGAAGAGGTAACAAAGCGATCATTATTTGCTGGAAAAATGGTTCGCGGATATGTATCGACTGTATTTGGTTGCCCATATGAGGGAGAAGTGGACGTTCATAAAGTTGATGAACTTTGTAACAAATTGTTTTCATATGGCATTTATGAAGTATCACTTGGGGATACAATCGGAGTGGCAAATCCAGTGCAAGTAGAACGTGTACTAGAGCACCTACTCCGAAAATATGATTCTTCTAAGTTTGCGATGCATTTTCATAACACGTACGGAATGGCACTTGCTAATGTTGTAAAGTCATTAGAATGCGGCATTACAACTTTTGATAGTTCATGCGGTGGTCTTGGTGGATGTCCGTATGCACCGGGTGCGTCTGGAAATGTCGCAACAAATGACTTAGTTCATATGCTTCATAAAATGGGTGTACAAACGAACATAAACGAAGAAAAGTTATTACAAGCAACAAAATTTATCGAAAGCAAGCTCGATATGCAGATTCCAAGTCACGTATACCGCGCTTTGCAACATAAAACAGTGAGTAGGTGATCAGATGTTACAGCTGCAAAATATTTCAGTTGATTATGTAACGCCTCATATTGTGAAAATCACATTACATCGTGAAGGTCAAGCAAATGCTTTATCACTTGCTCTTTTAGAAGAACTACAAGATACACTAAGTCGCATTAATGAAGAAAACGATATTCGTGTCGTAATGATTACAGGGGCTGGAACAAAAGCATTTTGTGCAGGTGCAGATTTAAAAGAACGTGCCAATATGAACGAAGAACAAGTGCGCGATGCGGTTGGAATGATTCGCTCTACGATGGATATGGTAGAACAATTATCACAACCTGTTCTTGCAGTTATCAATGGAATTGCGCTTGGCGGCGGAACGGAATTAAGTCTTGCTTGTGATATTCGCATTGCTTCAGAAACAGCAAGTCTCGGTTTAACAGAAACATCGCTTGCGATTATTCCAGGAGCAGGCGGGACGCAACGTCTTCCGCGTTTAATTGGAATGGGGCGTGCAAAAGAATTAATTTATACGGCAAGACGTATTTCGGCTGAAGAAGCAAAGGAATACGGACTTGTTGAATATGTTACTCCTGCTGAACAATTAGAAGAAAAAGCAGTTGAAATTGCTAAAAAAATTGCAGCGAACGGTCCAATTGCAGTTCGCCGTGCAAAAGAAGCGATTACAAATGGGATGCAAGTAGACTTGCAGACAGGTTTACAAATGGAAAAGCAGGCGTATGAAGGTGTTATTCATACGAAAGACCGTTTAGAAGGACTACAAGCATTTCGCGAAAAACGGAAGCCGATTTATAAGGGGGAATGAGTATGCTAGATCAAAAACAACAATCTCGTACATTAGAAGAGCGTGTAGAAACGATAAAACAAGGCGGTGCACCAAAATATCATGAGCAAAATGCAGCGAAAGGAAAACTATTTGTTCGTGAGCGTTTGGCGCTTTTGTTTGATAACGGTGAGTACGTCGAAGATGCATTATTTGCAAACTGTGAACAAGAAGGATTGCCTGCGGATGGAGTAGTTACCGCAACTGGTAAAGTAAATGGGCGCACTGTTTGTGTAATGGCAAATGATTCTACTGTAAAGGCAGGATCGTGGGGGGCTCGTACAGTAGAAAAAATTTTACGTATTCAAGAAACAGCTGAAAAATTACGTGTACCACTCTTTTATCTTGTCGATTCTGCTGGTGCACGTATTACTGATCAAGTTGAAATGTTCCCAGGTAGACGCGGGGCAGGGCGTATTTTTTATAACCAAGTGAAATTATCCGGAAAAGTACCGCAAATTTGTTTACTATTTGGCCCATCTGCTGCAGGCGGTGCATATATTCCTGCTTTCTGCGACGTTGTAATGATGGTTGAAGGAAATGCCTCTATGTATCTTGGTTCGCCTCGTATGGCTGAGATGGTTATCGGTGAAAAAGTGACATTAGAAGAAATGGGCGGAGCACGTATGCATTGCTCTGTATCTGGTTGCGGTGATGTACTTTGCAAAACAGAGGAAGATGCCATTTCAAAAGCACGTCAATATATTTCTTACTTCCCAAGCAACTACTTAGAAAAAGCTCCAATGACAGAACCTCAAGAACCGAAAGCATTCGAAAAAACGTTAGAACAAGTTATCCCGGAAAATCAAAATGCACCGTTTAATATGCACGATTTAATTAAACGTGTAATAGATGAAGACTCTTTCTTTGAAGTGAAAAAGCTATTTGCACAAGAGCTTATTACTGGGTTTGCGCGTATTAACGGTATGCCAATTGGTATTATTGCAAATCAGCCTCGTATGAAAGGCGGCGTACTATTCCATGACTCTGCTGATAAAGCAGCGAAATTTATTACACTTTGCGATGCTTATCATATTCCGCTTTTATTCTTAGCTGATGTACCAGGTTTTATGATTGGTACGAAGGTAGAGCGAGCTGGTATTATTCGTCACGGTGCGAAAATGATTTCCGCTATGAGTGAAGCAACTGTGCCGAAAATTTCAATCGTTGTCCGAAAAGCATACGGTGCAGGTTTATATGCGATGGCGGGCCCTGCATTTGAACCTGATTGCTGCCTTGCTCTTCCAACGGCATCAATTGCGGTAATGGGACCAGAAGCAGCGGTAAACGCAGTGTATGCAAATAAAATTGCAGCACTACCAGAAGAAGAAAGACCAAGCTTTATCGCGCAAAAACGTGAAGAGTATAAGCAGGATATTGATATTTATCGTCTTGCATCAGAAATGGTTATTGATGGTATTGTTCATCCAAACCAATTACGCACTGAGTTGAAACAACGTTTTGAAATGTATATGAGTAAATATCAAGTATTTACAGATCGTAAACATCCGGTTTATCCGGTATAAAAATCATAAAAATCTTTTTTTTAGATGGGTGAGAGCGTCTGGCCGTGCATTGAAGCGGTCAGATCCTTTTTCTACCACGTGAGATATGAAAACAAAGAGAGAAAACGAGTGCAGGTCATTTGTGCTTTATATAGCAGTGACTTATATGTTGAAACATCGAAATAGATTTATACATGAATGAGATTGCCCTGCCAAAGGGCTTTCTTTTTCGAAAAAATAAGGAGGGACAAATCGTGAAGCAAGCAGTTTGGTTTCCGGACGAGGAATATAAAGCAAATACGCGCTTATTTCAATGGATGCAATCGCTTGGGTATGAAGATTATGAAACATTTTATGAAAAGTCTATTGAAGATCCAGCGTGGCTTTGGGAAGAAGCAGAGCGTGCGGTGGGTTATCAATGGATGCGTCCATATACAGAGGTATTAGATTTAGCAAACGGTATTCCGTTTGCCAAATGGTATTTAGATGGAACTTGTAATGTTGTAGAATCTGCACTATCACGTTGGATTGCGGAAGATGATACGAAAACAAAACAGGCTCTTATTTGGGAAGGTGAAAATGGTACATCAAAATCGTTTACATATGAAGAGTTAGACACTTTGGTAAGCCGCGTTGCAAATGGTTTAAAGCATTTAGGAATTGAAAAAGGAGATCGTGTAACCATTTACATGCCAATGATTCCAGAAACAGTAGTTGCTATGCTAGCTGTTATGAAAATTGGTGCAATCATTTCTCCTATTTTCTCAGGGTTTGCTTCAGATGCAGTGATGACGCGCGTACAAGCAGCAGGAGCTAAAATGATTATTACCGCAGATGGATTTGCTCGCCGCGGTAAAACAGTTTCATTAAAAGACGAAGTAGATAAAGCATGTGAGCATTGCCCAAGTGTTGAAAAGGTCGTAATTGTTCGTCATGCAGGGAATGATTATACACCGCATGATTATGATATTTCATGGAGTGTTCTTGAAAAAGATAAACCTTTTACGCACGCAGAAGAAATGAAAAGCGATGATCCACTTATGCTTATTTATACATCTGGCACAACTGGGAAGCCGAAAGGAACGGTGCATACGCACGCAGGATTCCCGTTAAAAGCAGCATTTGATGCTGGTTTTGGTATGAATGTGAAACAAGGAGACCGTGTGTTATGGATTACGGATATGGGCTGGATGATGGGGCCGTTTTTACTATTTGGTTCGCTTCTTAATGGTGCGACGATGGTAATATATGAAGGTGTTCCTGATT
Organism: Bacillus sp. UNC322MFChir4.1; assembly: GCF_000746135.1. Lineage (NCBI taxonomy): Bacteria > Bacillati > Bacillota > Bacilli > Caryophanales > Bacillaceae > Bacillus > Bacillus sp. UNC322MFChir4.1. Next base: position 67,410 of record NZ_JQKQ01000010.1, on the reverse strand, counting down.
TTCCAGAACCAGATCGTTTATGGGAAATGGTTGATCGTTATGAAGTAACGCATCTTGGCATTTCACCAACGTTAATTCGTTCATTAATGGCAAAAGGCGATTCATGGCTGGAGAAACATTCTTTGCAAAGTTTAGAAGTAATCGGTTCAACAGGTGAGCCGTGGAATCCAGATCCATGGATGTGGCTCTTTGAAACAGTTTGCAAAAAAAGAGTACCAATTTGCAACTACTCTGGTGGTACTGAGATTTCTGGTGGTATATTTGGAAACGTCCTTATTAAACCAATTGCCCCAATTAGTTTTAACGCATCGCTGCCAGGAATGGCCGCTGTTGTATTAGATGAAAATGGTTCACCAGTTCAAAATGAAGTCGGAGAATTATGTCTAGAAAAGCCGTGGGTTGGTATGACAAAAAGCTTCTGGGAAGAAGACGACCGTTATGTCAGCACATACTGGTCTCGTTTTGAAAACAAATGGGTGCATGGTGACTGGGTATTATATGATGGGGAACAATATATCATTACAGGGCGTTCTGATGACACGTTAAATATTGCCGGAAAGCGTATTGGACCTGCGGAGTACGAGTCTATTCTTGTAAAGCACTGTGATGTCGTCGAAGCCGGAGCAATTGGGGTTCCCGATGAATTGAAAGGCGAGGTGTGCCATTGCTTTGTTGTGTTACGTGAAGGCACTGCGTTTACACCAGAACTAAAAAAAGAGTTGCTAAGTCTAGTAAACTCTCATATTGGGAAAGCATTGTGCCCGAAAGATATTCATGTTGTCGAAGATTTACCAAAAACACGTAATTCAAAAGTAATGCGTCGCGTTATCAAAGCAGCGTTTCTAGGAAGAGAACTTGGAGATTTATCTTCACTTGTAAATCCTGAGGTTGTGCCATATATTCAAGGAATACAGTCTCAGAAACAATCGTAAGTTTAAAAAGCAAACTCCTAATATGAAGGAGTTTGCTTTTTAGTTTGTGTTTGTAAGTAATAAAAAAATTCACAAATTATAATTTCCTTAATATAGAAAAAATAGTCGATTTATGACAAGATTAATATCGGTTATAAATATTGTTAAAGAAGGGGGTAAATGGAATTTTAACAGCGTTTTTATGCTGGATGTAAGCTTGAGAAGATAATGTTAGAAAATTATTTTCATTAGAAATATATTTGTCTTTTTGTTGAAATAAAAAAAGTATGGAGGAAAAAAGTATGGTAGCCAAACAACCTATTCTTCAAGCACAGGGACTAAAGAAACATTATGAAACAGAAGCAGGAATCATTCCTATTTTAAAAGGAATTGATACACAAATTTATCGCGGAGAAGTGGTTAGTATTATAGGGCCTAGTGGAAGTGGAAAATCTACATTGCTTGGTTTACTAGGTTCTTTAGATAGTGCTAGCGAAGGGCATATATTGATTGAAAAAGAAGATATTACGGCCATGTCTGAAGAAAATTTAGCAGATTTTCGTGCGAAAAAAATTGGTTTTGTTTTTCAATCCTATAATTTAGTAACAACAATGACAGCCGAGGAAAATGTAATGATGGCACTTATGTGCGCTGGGATAAAGGATCGAAAGGAAATGATACAAAAGGCAAGAGAGATGCTTGATCTTGTTGGGATGAAAGAACGTTATCATCATTTACCGAGTCAGCTATCAGGAGGTCAGCAGCAGCGCGTTGCAATTGCCAGAGCATTAGTAAACAACCCTGCTATTGTTATTGCAGATGAACCTACTGGTAATTTAGATACGAAAACGGGACAAACAATATTGGATTTAATCTTTCAACTACGTGATCAATTCAACATGACTTTTATTATTGCTACACATGATTCTTATGTTGCAAAACTTTCAGATCGGATTTTACAAATAGAAGATGGACTATTAATTCAAGATAACGTTAGTAAGCATACGACTCCAAAAGAAGGTGAAACAACATCATGTTACTAAAATCAGCATTACGTAGTTTAATACGAAATCGTTTGAGAACTCTCTTTACAGTGTTCAGTATTGTAATTGGAGTAGCTAGCTTTTTCTCAATGTCAATGTTAGTAGAATTAGTTCCTCGTTCTATTCACGAATCCTCTAAAATTCTTTTAGGAGGAGACGTAGCGATTCAATCCTATTTAAACCCTGTTAACCGTGATACATTAATCTCTTCTGTTCCTAAAGAAGAGCAAAAAGCACTTACAACCTCTTTATTAAGGCAGAGTATGGTAAAGTCTGATAAAAAAACAACAAGCTTAATAATAAAGGGAATAGAACCAAAGCAATACCCATTGTATGGAGAAACACAGTTTCCTAATGTTCGTAATTTACAAGAAAATGAAGTGCTTTTATCAAAGAGTACTGCAGATCGTTTACAAGTGAAAATCGGAGATAAAGTAGAGATTCCGAATCGTTCTACTGGAGAAATGTCTTCTTATAAGATTCTTGGTTTCGTTGAAGGTGTTCAAGAATCTTACGGCGATGCTTCTATCTTCGGAACTGCTTATTTACATTTAAATCAAGCACAAAAGCTCTTAAATGTACCGGAAAATACAATTAATGAAGCTTTAATTATATTGAATGATAAAGGTAACGTATCTGCAATTAAAAGTAAAGTACAAGAACAATTACCGCAAAGCAATGTAATCGATATTCGTGATAAAGAATTAGAAAAACAAAAAGATTTGCATATGTTACTGCCATTTCTTCAATTATTTAGCATATTAGCCCTTGGAATCGCAGCAATCACAACTTCAAATACAATGAAAGTAATCATTGCCTCGCGCACCCATGATATCACTGTCATGAAATCGGTAGGAATGAAAACGCGATCTATCGTACGATATTTCTTGCTAGAAGCATTCTGGCTTGCAATCCTCGGTACAATTGGTGGTATTGCAATTGGGTTATTAGCTAGTGTTTGGCTCACTTCTTATTTATCAAGTGTACTTTCACTACCTCTTACATGGGGAATGTCATGGTCTGTTGTTGGTACTGCAATCATCGTAGGATTTCTCGTGACGCTTTTAGCATCATGGATACCAGTAAAAAGTGGAATGCGCGTGTCACCTCTTCAAATGTTACGAGATACAGAGAATACGAGTGTAAATTATTCGTTACCTTTTAGAAAAAAACTTCAACTATTTATATTAGTTTGTAGTATTCTTTCAGTTTATGTTCACAAAATAGCATTTACAGCCAATACAAATGGTAGTGTGATGTTTAAGTGGCTCCTTGCTTTTCTGCTTACAACAGGAGTTTTGTTATGTATTGTTGCTTTCGTTCGTTTGATTGGGTTTATATACACTTTATTATTCCGAATGATTGGAGCTATGAAAAACTGGGTGCCACAAAGTCTTTTTCTTGCCTTACACAATATAGCTACTACCAATAAAAGAAATGGATTATTAGCAGTTACTTTAACGATAGGCGTCGTTTCTGTAGTTTCTAGCCACATATTTGCTGATAATTTAATTGAATCTGTTCAAGGGCAATTAGAAAAAGAGGCAATGGGAAATCTCCTTATTACAAGTTCAGTTAATGATGAAGAAAAAGTAGAAAAACAAATTCAATCGATGAAGGAAATTAAGGTATGGAAAAAAGGTTACCAACTAGATGGAAGATTTCAAAATATTAACGGTGAAGAAGCCGTAACTAAATTTTCTCAAAAAGTAAAAGAAGATAAATTTTTTAGTTCAACTAAAATTTCAGTAGAAGGCATAGATACAGATCATACTTCCAAAGCATATACCATATCTGAAGGGCGCGATTTAACATCGGCTGATGCAGGAGGGAAAAAAGCAATCCTGTTGGATAGTTATAAAAAGCTGGGGGTAAAAACAGGTGATACAGTTGATATTCAAATAGGAAACGAATTAGTGAATTGTGAAATTGTCGGTTTCTTTAAATCCGGTATTGTAAAAACGGTAGGTATTCGTATTCCAACAAAAACATTAGCTACATATGGAAAGCCAAATCGCATTACCTATTCATTAGATAGTGATCCAAAACAAACGAATACGATTCTAGCAGAGTTAAACAATAAACTTCCTAATTCAGCAATGGCTTACTCTATTTCCGCTACAGCAATCGATAGTCTACAATATATCATTAAAATGCAAAGTACGTTCTTTTCTATCGTAGCGTCATTAGCATTTTTAACCGCTGTTTTGACAATTGGAAATCAAGTGGTCATTCGCTTACTACAACAAACTCGGGATGTAGCGATTATGAAGACAGTTGGTATGTCTTCGGGTAATTTAATGAAGTCCATTTTATTAGAAAATACGATTATTTCCTTGTCAGCTGGATTCGTTGGGGCTGGAGTTGCTTTAGCTTTTTCTGGTGTTGTTTTACGATTCTTATTCCAAATGCCAATGAAAATTAATATAACTTGGTCTATTTTGGGCATCTTGTTATCTGTAATCACAACAGCAATTGTTGTTTGGATCGCAGCAAAACAATCGTTATCAGCTAAACCAATTCATCTATTACAAAGTAAATAGACCTATAAATCGAATGAAAAAACGTAGTTTGATGAAAAAAATCAAACTACGTTTTTTCTGTTCATTAAGCAACTATACTTTTCAAGTTCTCTTCTTGTTTACTTAATGTGAATTCACCAGAATATTTAAGGGAGCGGCAGCCCATATTATTATTGTTAAACGAAAAGGGAGGTTTATCATCATGAATAAACAACGTGCACAAGAGATTGCCGCTTCACCGGTTATGGCGAATGTAACTTACAACGGAATGCAAATCTATATTCAAAATGTAGATGAAACGAACGAAACAGCTAGAATTTACCCTCTTAATGAACCAAATAATGAACAAGAAGTTCCTGTATCCAGCTTAGTGGAGTATTAATTGCTTACATGTTTTCTTATTAAAGTGAAACTTCCATCAGTGGAGTTAATTGCATTCCTCACTGATGGAATGCCAGCCCAATCTGGCTTTTATGAGCAGTTATCCTCCACGTATCTTCCTCGCTTCTCTTTTCATCATGAGGTGGGTCTTACTGCACGTTCATGCGGGATAAAAACAGCTGTAGGAAAAATTTCAATAGCTTTAGAATCCATTCTGATTATATATAGAAAAGATTGAGCGAAATCCAGTATTGAGATTATGCAGGATTTCATTCTTTTTATTTCCGTTATCGACCGTTCTTTGCAATATATCGGCGCTTTTCACGATATATCGACCGCTCTTTAAAATATATCGGCGATTCGACACGCTATAAATATCTTTCGATGATATTCGACATGCAAGTAGTTGATCCGCTGAACTGAATCATATCGAAAAGTGAATTATGTTAGGCGTGAGCATCAGATAATTGGTATAATATAGTAATGTAAGTAGCAGAGAGAGGATAACGGATTTAGTAAATCAGGCATACAAATTCCATATGCATCCAAATAAATTATTAATAATTAAAGTAATTAGTTACAGTTGTGTTGTATTGATATATATAAGGAAATATACAATGTTTTTTATTGCCCACATATAAAACAATACAAATATTATGATAGATAATGTTGGTTTTATTTTTATAATATCGCCCTAAAATAATTTCAAAGAAAGGGATGAAGATATGAACATTGGTGAACGTATTCGACAAATACGTATACATAAAGAATTTACGCAAGGAGAACTAGTATCCGGGATCTGCTCTATAACTTATTTAAGTAGAATTGAAAATGGACAAATTAAACCTTCAGCTTCCTTTTTAGAAAAGATCGCAAAAAGGCTAGATGTTGATTGCAATTTTCTTGTCGATGGAAATAATGACGATATGGAACCTAAGATTATTGAAATATGTAATAGGTATAAAAACGATAAGGTGATAAGCGAGAAAGACTTATCTTTCTTAGAACTGTATGTGCGTGATATAGACTCTATACTTTTATTATTAAAGGCTTATGGTGTTTTAATATACTATCATTCTCGAAATGATAACTTATTACACGTAGCACCAATTATAAATCAGGCTTCGCAAGTCATTCCAAATCAAGTAGACCCTAAGTATACTGAAGAGTATATATATTATTTAAGGGCTAGAGGTCATTATTTTTATAATAAACAAGACAATATGGCTGCACATGAAATTTATGTGAAGGTAGAGAGCCTACTTGGCCAAGAAGAAACTGAGCAGCACGCTGATATATATTATAATCTATGTCACGTAAATAAAGGGCTTTATAAAGATAAAAGTATTGGCCGATTGTATGCTAAAAAAGCATACAGATTGTACAAAAAATTTAATATAGAGCATAAAGTAATAGATACTCTTTTAATGCTTGTAATACTGTATCAGTTAGATGAATTATATGACAAAGCTCTCGAAACCTTACAGCAGGCAGAACTTGGAGTGAAAAATAATTATAATTCTATGTATTTACCTATAATTTCATATAACTACGGAAAAATTTATCAAGGCTTGAAAGACTATACTAATGCTATTAAATACTATGAAGAAAGTTTGCAACTGAGTGAGTTTCTCTTTCAAAAAAACCAAAAGATATACATGTTACGAGGCTTAATAGAGATTCATATAGAACTTAAAAATTGGAAAACTGTTAATACATTTATGGATGAGGCATTTCATTTTTTAACAATTTCTGATGTACCTTTCGCTCATGTTCAACTATACGGATTTAAGGGGAAGATATCCAAATTTAGAGGAGATTATTATGGATACGAGAAAAATATGCAAAAAGCAATTGAAATGGGCTTAGAAAAAAAACAATATCCTTTAGTTCATGAACTCGCTACTGAACTAGGAAACTATTTTTATGATAATCGTGCTTATAAAATGTCAGCAAAATATTTGAAAATAGCCATTGAAAATTCGGTAGATTCAATAGCTCTATAGTCAAATATACGAACCCTTTGTAATATCTTGTTTTTAGACTAGTGCTTCGATGATTTTTGATGTAAGCGGCTTCATAGGAGGGCCTCTTTTCTGTGGATTTTGTATATAACCCAGTTCTATTAAGCAAAGGGCTTCCCTTTTTGCGTCTTTAATCATTTACACAAAATATTTTATAATATTGCTCCTAAAATAATCAAAGCAGGCCATTCAAAGGAGGGGATGGAGATATGAACATTGGTGAACGTATTCGACAAATACGTATACATAAAGAATTTACGCAAGGAGAACTAGTATCCGGGATCTGCTCTATAACTTATTTAAGTAGAATTGAAAATGGACAGATTAAGCCTTCAACTTCTTTTTTAGAAAAGATTGCTGAAAAGCTAGATGTTGAATACAATTTTCTTGTCGATGGAAATAATGACGATATGGAACCTAAGATTCTTGAAATATGTAATAGGTATAAAAACGATAATGTGATTAATGAAAAAGACGTATCTTTCTTAGAACTGTATGTGCGTGATATAGACCCTATTCTTTTATTATTAAAGGCTTATGGTGTTTTAATATACTATCATTCTCGAAATAATAACTTATTACATGTAGCACCAATTGTAAATGAGGCTTCACAAGTCATTCCAAATCAAGTGAATCCTCAATATACCGAAGATTTTATATATTATTTAATGGCTCGAAGTCATTATTTTTATAATAAACAAGACTATATGGCTGCACATGAAATTACTATGAAGACAGAGAGCTTACTTGGTCTAGAAGAAACTAAGCAGCACGCTGATATATATTATAACCTAAGTCTATCAAGCCAAAGTCTTTATAAGGATCAAAGCATTAGTCGCTTGTATGCTAAAAAAGCGTACAGATTGTATGAAAAATTAAATATAGAAAATCAACTAATAAACATTCTCATAATCATTGCACTACAATATCAAAAAGATAATCTATCCGAGAAAGCTCTTGAATCCTTAAAACAAGCGGAAACTAAAGCAGAGGCTAGCAATAGCCCTATGTATTTACCTTTGATTGCATATAATTACGGAAAAATTTATCAAGGATTAAAAGATTATACTAACTCCATTAAATATTATGAAAAAAGTTTACAGACTAGCAACCTCTATCCAGATCAAGCTCAAAAAATATATGCATTAAGGAGCCTAATAGAGATTTATATAGAATCTAAAGACTGGAAAACTGTTAATAAACTGATGGATGATGCATTAGAAATTTTATCAATTGCTGATATGCCACACGCGTATGTTAATATCCTTGGACTTAGAGGAAAAGTATCTAAACTAAGAGGAGATTATTATGGATACGAGAAAAATATGCAAAAAGCAATTGAAATGGGCCTAGAAAAGAAACAATATCCTTTAGTTCGCGAACTCGCTACTGAACTAGGAAACTATTTTTATGATAATCGTGCATATAAAATGTCAGCAAAATACCTTAAAATATTGAGTCAACTCTCTCCCACTTAAGCCACGCTTTAAGTGGGATTTTTTATGTATTCGTCTACGCAAAACCGCTTCCTTGCATTCTCCTTTATTTTAAACTTTGCATGTGGCAGACAAGGCCCCTAACCACTTCTATACATAGCCAGATGCTCTCGCCCGACTCAAAATAAAGAAGGTTCTATGTTGATTTTTTAATTTGTATTTATATAGATTAGAAATTAATTGATTCCTACTATTTTAAAATAAGTAAAATAACAAGTTTAAAACGAGTGATTATTCGCCTAAATTTTAATGGAATTTTACTAATTGTTATTAACATAAATTAACAAGTATATTTTAAGTACAGAAAGTCAAACAGCAAGGAGGTGTGGTTATTCTGATACTAGAGACAAAACGTTCTGCAAATATGATGGACAATATAAACTATCATTTGAATCAGCGTAAGGAAAATAATCAATATTTAAAAATCTGTTCAAATGAATGTGAAGTGTTGCCATATCATGTTTATAAACACCCATTGAATAAACAAGCATCACAAAAAGAAATAGTTAGTCTAGTTAAACCATTGATTCATATGAATACGTTAGCTCAAATTCTATATGAATCATTTCACAATCAAACATTTACAGCTTTAGTACCTATTCTATTAGTTTTTCAACCGAATATTGTAACTGGTATATCGACATCAGGTGCTTATTCAATTGATTTTTATAATGATTATTTTGTTCATTTAAAGGATATAAATATTCAAGAATTGAGAGCGAAAATAGGTAAACAAAAAGGACCAATAGCTATCGGATATATGATAAACCAAAACGAAAGTATCCAGCATTCAAAAGAATTTATGTATCAAAGGTTAAAAGAGCAAACTACAGAGTGTATGTTAGCTTTACAAAAGAATTTGCATATACACGGAGAATTAGAAGAACAAGTTCAGTTGTCATTTGATTTCAAAAAAATCGTAATGCCTTTAATAGTCTTACAATGGATTAAACAGACAGCATTCCATTAAAGGAATAACAATGCTGCAAACTTTACCTAATAAATAAGAAAGAGGGATACATATGAACACAAAAGAAACGAGAACTAAGCAAAAAGTAGTAAGATATACGGCTGGAATCGCTATACTTATAATATTGATATCCTTTATATATCAATGGAAAAACGGTTTAGTGATTGATAATACTGAAAACTTGAGTCTTGCATTAATTGTTGCAATTTTCCTTTCTAGTTTTATTCCTGAAAGAAAAAATAGTGGTAAATAATTTAACAAGCATTTGAGATCTATTTCTCAAATGCTTATTCCTACAAATATAAATTCAATCAGATAATGGATTTTAAACTCTAACGTCAGGTGGTTGATATTATGAATAACCAGGTTTTAAACATTAAAGGTCTGCATAAAAAATATAAAGACAAACATGTTTTAAAAGGCATTGATTTAAATATAAAAAAGGGTGAAATATTTGGATTATTAGGCCCGAATGGAGCTGGTAAATCTACATTTTTTAAAATCATTTTAGGATTAATAGAATCTGATGAGGGAACTGTAGAAATATTGGGAATGGATATACAAAAGAATAGAATAGAAATCTTATCTAAAACAGGTTCATTAATTGAAGCTCCAACCTTTTACGAGCATTTATCCGGATACGAAAACTTATTAATTGCTTCTAAACTGAAAAATGTTCATGATAAAGAACATATAAAAGAACTTTTGAATTTATTTAAACTATATGAGGATCGAAATCGTGCTTTTAAAAAATATTCTCTTGGTATGAAACAACGTTTAGGATTAGCTGCTGCGTTCATAAATAACCCTGAATTATTAATATTAGATGAGCCTACTAATGGCTTAGATCCACAGGGAGTTTATGAAGTGAAAGAATTAATAAAAAAAGCGCCCAAAATGTTTAATTCTACTATAATCCTTTCAAGTCATATTTTAAGTGAAGTGGAACAAATGGCTGATCATATCGGGATTATTCATCATGGAGAAATAAAGTACCAAGGTTTATTATCTTCTCTACAAAATAAACAATCATTAAATATTGTTGAAGTTAGTGTTAATAATATAACTCTTACTGATAAATTACTTAAACAATCCAATTACACATTCAATGTAAATAACAACATCTTTAGTATTGAATATTATGATGAAAAATCACTGAATAATATTCAACAACTATTAGTAACGAATCAAATTTTTATTCAATCTTTCCAAACTAAAAAGCAGAATTTAGAGGAAGCATATTTAGATATTGTAGAACAAGGTGCTGTAAGTGTATGAGAAATGTATTAGCCACTGAGTATATAAAATATAGAAAAAGTCATTTTGGGTTTTTGGTTATCTTAGGACCTATTATACTTGCATTAGGTGAATTTGTTGGATTAAATTACTATAGTCATTCTCATACTATTAAATTAGAAACTATATTCGGTATAAATTTGCAACTTTTAAAATACATCTTAAACTTTTTTATTGTGTTTATTATAGCTAGTGTAAACAATGTCGAATATAAAAATTCTACGTGGAAAAGAACATTTACGTATCCAGTACAGAAATTTAGTGTGTATGTAAATAAATTCCTTGTTGTTATGGTTGCTCTTATTATTACAACCGTAATACATATGATTTGTACAGTGTTGTTACTTCCATGTTTAGGTATTTCTTTAGATATGGTTTCAATGCAGCATGTGTTTGTTTTTACGTTATATCCATTTCTTATTAGCATTCCATTTTGCGCTTTGGCGTTCATTATATCCATTAATTTATCGAATCAATCAGTGATTGTTGCACTAGCTCTAGTTTCGTATCTTTTCGGCGATATATTAAGCTCAACTAAGCTTTGGTGGTTTCCTATTTCATATCAAATATTATATTTTCCAATCAATTATGTGAATAATCTAGATGTTTTTAATACATTATGGTCATACGATAAATGGTACATGCTAGCAGGAATTCCTATTACTATTCTTATTTTAGGAATTGGATACATCTTATTTATTAAAATGAATAATAAAAACTAACAAAGGAGATCTCAAATGATAAATTTAATTTATTCCGATTGGATAAAAATAAGAAAACACCCTCAACAAATTACATTTTTCATCTTAGCACTTTGTCCGATTATATATTCAATGATTATGTATACTAAATTCGTGGTAGGAGAGTATAACCACGGTTTGGATAATTCATGGATGGGCGTATGGATGTTTATATCTTTTTTCTATGTTGGTTTTTTTCTCCCTGTCATTTCAGGGATGGTAACAGCCTTCTTGTGTCAGTTTGAAAACAAAACCAATTGGAAAATAATGCATCTATCTCCAAATACTAATTTTAAAATTGTTTTATCGAAATTTGTATCTAGTGTGTTATTATTTTCTGCAATACACTTAATAGTTTTAATGAGCTTGTATGTATCAGGAATGTATTTTGATTTTACAGATCCATTTCCTTTAGAATTTATGATTAAAGTATTTTTAATTTCTGTTGTTGCGACATTTCCTCTTATAATAGTGCAACTCCTATTATTCTTATTTATAAAAACATCTATCACTTTTACATTTGTTAATATAATCCTGTCTTTAATCGGTTTATTTCTTTTTTCAGAAGAAAAGTGGGGATTTGGACATTTATGGTCTTTACCATTCAAGTCTATAGAATTAGTTGATCAAGGTATATTATCTATTGCTATATTTTTGGTAGCAATAGTTGCATTTACCATTGGTATGATTTTAATTACAACACGTTATTTAAAATCATTGAGAAAGACAGTATAAAAAGAGTTCATCTAGTATGATGGACTCTTTATTGTTTATCTGGAGTTTTTTCAGTGATAAGGACAATCATTTGAAGATCAATATGATATATGGAATTTAGTGATTAATATCTCTTGTTGCGAGTATGTCACAAGAGATATTAGATTATAAGGCGGTAAACTAGAAATAGCCCGATTTGGAAGAGAGATGAAAAAAATACGGATGGAAATTTCACTTTATTTTAAGTTAACAATCTCATCATCTCATCATCCTTGAAAGGAGAAGTAATATATACGCAATAGCAAACCTATCACTATTTCAATATATCGAAGAATGATATAATCGTAAGTGAGAGCATGACGGTATTGATAATAAAACTTCTCAAGCAATATAGAACTCGATTAAAGAAGAAGCTTAGGTTTATTTATACGTGTTCACTAAATCCGATAATTAAATTAGGTAGATTATATTCTGAAGGAGAGAAATTCATGAACGTGATGGAAAAAGGCAGTAGTACATTAAATGAAAACAAAGATAATATAGTTACGTTATATATTACTAGACATGGTAAAACAATGTTAAATGCTAATGAGCGTGTGCAAGGCTGGGCAGACTCTCCATTAGTAGAAACTGGTGTTGAGGTAGCTAAAAATTTAGGGAAAGGCTTAAAAGATATTCATTTTGTTGATGCATATAGTAGTGATAGTGGTCGTGCTATTGAAACTGCTAATTTGGTATTAAAATGTAACGAACAATCAACGATAAATCTACAACAAAGGAAAGATTTGCGAGAATTAAATTTTGGGATTTTTGAAGGCGATAAGAATGAAAATATGCAAAAAATGATTGGGATTACTGCTGACGTGAAATCAGCAGAAGAATTAATGAGGTTCTCTATTGAAGAAATTGTGAATTTCATTGTACAGGCAGACGATACAAAACAAGCTGAAGATTGGAAAACATTTTCTACCCGAATAAAAAGAGAACTTGATAACATTAGTGAAGAGACTGCCCAAAATGGTGGAGGGAACGTTTTAGTAGTTTCTCATGGAATTACAATCACATCATTAGTAGACATGATTGATAGTAGTAAAATAATACTTGGACTAGAAAATGCAAGTGTAACTAAAATTATCTATAAAGATGGGAAGTATACAATCGAATCCGTTGGGGATATGAGTTATGTTGAGAAGGGGAAGGAAAGTGCAAAAGTATAATATGTAATAGACATAAAAACTTCTTTTCTTTTAGATGGGCAAGAGCATCTGGCTGTGCGTAGAACCGGTTTGGGATTTTTTCTACCACACGCAAATTTTCAAACAATAGTTGTTGCCATATTTTCTTCTGCATAGCAGTGATTTATATGTTGAAAGATTAAAATGAATTTATATAAAAAGTAATAGAATCAGAAAAAGGTGGATTTCTAACAAGACATCCGCCTTTATTGTGTGAATTTTGTCGAATAAAGAAGGAAAAGTAGTCCGCGAAAAGGAAATAAATAGAAGATGTATAACAAATTAATGAAAGTAGGACGAATCAATGAAAGAAAAAATGGGGGCAGGAATTACTGCAGAGATTTATTTATGGAATGACAAAGAAATTGTAAAACTATTTCATAACCACATTCAGGAATCGCTTATTGAAAAGGAATTTTTTGCAAGTAAAGAAGTCCAAAACCTTGGATTACCCGCGCCTAAAGTAGGGGATAAGATCTCTTATCAAGATAGAACGGGGATTATTTATGAGAAAATTGATGGCGTGACTTTAACCGAGCAATTAGCTAAAAATCCGATGAATGTAAAGAAAGAAGCAAAAAGGTTTGCTGAGTTTCATTTTCAAATTCATAGCCAGAAATCTAATGCATTTTCGGATATTCGTGAAACTTTAATTTCGCATATAAATCATTGTGATCGTTTTACGTCAGAGCAAAAAGAAAACATCGCAACTTATATGGAAGCATTACCAACGAATCAAGCAGTGTGTCATATGGATTTTCATCCTGATAATATTTTAATCTCAGAGCGGGGACCAGTTGTGATCGATTGGATGACAGCAGGCTTCGGTAATCCATTTGCCGATGTAGCACGTACGGTTATTATTTTAAAACATGCCTATCTACCGGCAAGTATACCAGAATCAGTGAAACAAGGTATTATAGCGCTGCGCCATGCATTTTGTGAGGAGTACGTAAATGAGTATTTAACTTTATCAAAAGGTACGTGGAAAGACATAGAATCATGGTTTTTACCTATTATGGCAGCAAGATTAATAGAAGGAATACCTGAAGAGGAGAAAGACGATTTGTATAAGCAAGTCATTTCTCTTCTTTAAACCTCAATTAAAAATTTATAAAGGGAGAGCACAATCTGATATGTGGAATACATTATCTGAACCATGGAAAGAATGTTTCAACCAAGCTTGGTTATCGTATTGTAACGGTTCATTTCCCATTGGTGCTGTAATTGTAGATGAAAGTGGGAATATCATTTCAAAAGGTAGAAATACAGTTTACGAGACGGAAGCGCTGCCAAATGAAATATGTAATAACAAAATTGCTCATGCAGAAATTAATGCAATATTAAAAATAAATAATTTAGAAACAAACGCAACGCGCAAGGAATATGAACTGTATTCTACGATGGAACCGTGCCCTTTATGTTTTGGTGCTATTGTCATGTCTGGAATCACAAATATTCACTATGCTGCGAGAGATAAGCTGGTCGGAGCAACCAATTTGAAAGCCGGAAATGCTTATTTACAAGGGAAAAATATGAAGGTTTCAGGTCCGCATAAAGAACTTGAAATCGTACAATTTGTTTTGAAGACAGATTTTGTATTGCGAAGAGGACATGCTGTCGACCGATTACTACAAACATGGGAGCAAGATTGTCCGATTGGTATGGCTATAGGTCGAAAATGGCATGAGTCAAATAAGCTAGTACAAGCGAAACAAGAAAAGAAAGATATTTCAATTATTGTAGATGAAATTATAAGTGAAGTAGAAATTTTTATAGAAGAGGTGGAAGAAAAGAATGGATGTAAATTTTGAGGAAAGAAAATATACTTTTGATGATATTGCCGAAGAATACGAGAAAATAAGACCGACATATCCAAAGGAACTTTTTCAAGATTTGTTCACGTATGCAAATATTGAAAAGGAAGATCAAATTCTTGAAATTGGTTGCGGTACGGGTAAAGCAACGGAAGGACTCGTTGGATTTGGATATAAGCAGATTGATTGTATTGAGCTAGGAGAACGATTAGCTCAATTTACAGCTTCTAAATTTCAAAATGAGAATGGTATACACGTGTATCAAGGGAATTTTGAAACTTGGAATCAGCAGGATGATTTATACTCACTTGCTGTTTCAGCAACAGCGTTTCATTTTATTAAGCCTGAAATTGGCTATCCGAAAGTAGCGAATTTACTGCGCAAACATGGGACAATGGCCTTCTTTTGGACATATCATATACAACCAAATACTGATATTTTTCGAGAGATTGGCGATTGCTATGAAGAGTATGCACCGCATTTACATCCAAATCAATTACCAACTCCAGAAGAATTAATTGAAGAAAGAAAAACTCTTACAATGCAGCATGATTTGTTCCAAGATTTAGTTGTAAAAACTTATAATTGGACTGATACCTATACGAGTGATGAATACATTGCATTATTACATACGCAATCTGCCCATCGTTTGCTTTCAAAAGAGGTAAAAGAGAAATTGTTTTATAGTATTCATAACGTAATTGAAAATCATGGTGGGAAAATTGAAAAACCACAGTTTGTTGCGTTGTATTTAGCAAGAAAAAAAGAAATATTTTAAAATATATTTTCAACAACGAATCTACAAAAGGGAGGAAATGTTTGATGAGTAATTTTGAATGTAAAATGTTAACGATGTGTATGGTACAAGATGGGGACAAAGTTTTACTTATGAATCGTCCAGATCGTTTAAGTTTTCCTGGGTACATTGCTCCTGGTGGGAAAGTCGACTTTCCAGAAAGTATTGTAGACGGAGCGATCCGAGAAGTACGTGAAGAAACAGGTTTAATCGTAAAAGATATTATCTTTAAAGGAATCACCGAATTTTGTGAGCCAAACACAAAGTTACGATATATGGTATTTAATTATTTGGCAACATCTTTTGAAGGGAAGCTACTTGAAGAGCCGCCCGAAGGAGAGTTAGTATGGGTGGATATAAAGGATGCATTAAATTTACCGATGCAAGATTGGTTTAAAAAAAGGTTTCCGTTATTTTTTGAACCGGGAACATTTGAGTGGCATTCGGTATGGGACAAAGAGCGGGATATTACTTTAAATAGAGTGGAAAAACATTATAAACATTCACTGCTACATGAAGTGTAAATCTTTATGAAAACTTCTCATTCTAAGCGTCTTTCTAAGATGGGAGATAGTCCATTGGTGAATATTGGAAATAGACTTATTATATAATTGACTGAATTAATCAATCAAAAAGGGGCAGCCCCGCAATTTAAAAGCTGTGAGGACTGACCCCGAAGTTTCTTCATTTCTTATAGATTATAGATCCGGATTGAAGACGTCTTTTGATTTTTTTGCAATATCCGTAATTAATTCATTTCTTAATTGTTTTGCTTTTATAAATGCATCTGTAGCCGTGTCATTACTATATTTATTTAAATACTTAATTGCTTTTTGTTTGTCTTCCTTATAAAGCTCCGAAGCCTTGTTTTCAACCGAACTTTGTTTTGTAAATAACTGATCCTCGTATTTACCCCAATAGTTTTTCAAACCTACCCCAAGTGTGTCTGGGTTTGTTGCAGCTAAAGCAGCTGGTGCACGAAAAGCCCAGTAAGCTGATTGATCATCATATTTGTCATTACCATGTTTAAAAGCAGTTGGTGTGTCATATATTCCTTGATAGAATGGTAAATAAACACTATATTCCGGGTTTGCTAGGCTAAGCCACATAACATTGGCAATATCAGCAGGCATATTAGATCTTAGCTGAATAACATGGGATTCCACTGTGCGATCTACACCAACAGCACGCTCATCTTTACCTGTACTTGTAGAAGGATCATATGAAGTACCTTCATAATGAGAGCCCAAGAATTTCATCACTTGTTTTGGCGTAATTTTCTGATCCGGAATCATAAATAATGGATAACGTGTTAATTCAGCATCTTGGTTTATAGATGGAGTAAATGTCTTTTGTCCCCACCATTCTCTACGTGTATTGTATTTTTGACCAATATCACCGTAAGTTCCAGCAAAATCAAATTTTTGATTATTATCTTTGTCATTGTTTGGTATTAAGCCTTTTTCAACTGCATGAGAAATTAATGTTTTAGAGCCCATAAAGTTTTTCGTGTCGGAAAGATTCACATTATCGATTCTTAATCCGTTCGCAACAATTAAATAAGCATTATCAGGTACTCTTTCTGCTACCCATTGATGTCCTGTTCCAACCTCAAAGTACCAAATTTCATTCTTATCTGCGATCGCAACGCCATTTGCTTCAGCAGAACCATACTTTTCAATGTACTGTCCGAGTAATTCAGCACCTTCACGGGCTGTTTTAGCACGTGGTAAAATCAAGGTTGGAATAACTGATTCGCTAACACCTTTTTTCACAAATGGGTCAGATGCTTCTGCTTTTTTATTTGCATAAGCACTATTTGTAGCAGAAATAGCTACTCCGTATTCATTTATCCCTGCTTCTTCAAAAGGCCCTTTTGAAGGATCCCAGTCTGGTATTGCAATATACTTATAGGATACCTTTGGTTGATCTACTGTTAGTCCAGTTACAAATTTTAGTTTTTCCCCTGATTTATGTGTTTTACGAGGGAATACTTTGACATGTTTCGACCATGCACTAGATACGTCCTCATTTCGTGCAACCATGACCGAATCATCTGCGGTTGCTTTTTTTCCTGCAAAAACCGATGTACAAGCGCTTGCGGGAATAGCAAATCCTCCAACTATTAAGGTAGTAACGGCGGCTGCTACACATGCTTTTTTGATACCATGTAACTTCATTTTGCCTTCCTCCTCTAACATTTCTGGATTTATTTCATCATTATTCTAACATAATATAACGATTTTGTGAGCGCTTTCACATATTGTTCATATAGAAAAAAGTTAGTCCGAAATCATATGTTCAGAGGAATGAATTATCCAGTTTCATCCCTCGCTTTTCTCCTATTTCCTTTATAAAAAAGATCGAAGGGTTACCAGGCGTCTATCCTGTTTTTCCTTCGATCTGGTTTGGAATTTTTTTATCTTTTTACAGCATGAAGATAATGAATGGTTTCAAAAGCTGATAGGTAATCGTTTCGATTTTCAAAATAAAGTTTATTAATTTGAGCCGGTGATACATGTTCATAAATCAATAGACCTGATTTTTCTAACATTTTCTCAATTTCAAAATAAGAAAAACATGATTTCATTGGTTCTCCGCTTGCTGAAGCCATTTTTACCATGTTTTCAACTCTATTAGAGATACCTTTTTCTTTAAACAAGTTTTCGTCAGCGTAATCAAAAACTATGGAACTTCCTGGTGGGACCTTGGTGAATAGATGATCTATTAAACTTGAAATTTCCTCTTTAGTTAAATAATAAGTAACACCTAAAAGACTAAAAAAAGTTTTTTTGTTATCGAACTCTTCATTTATTAGATTTTGATAGGAAAACTTTTTGGTGAAGTCCATAGAAACAAAATGAAGATTACATGGAATTTTAAAATTAGCCTCATCCAATCTTTTCTTTTTCAATTCCTGTGTAGCAGGGTGGTCAATTTCAAATATTTCTACGTTGTTTTCTAATTCTGGGTGTCGGAAACTAAAAGTATCTAACCCGGCGCCAAGTATGACATATTGTTTTAACCCTAACATAATTTCATGAAGTAATACTTTTTCACAATACGCAGCACGTGCCAAGGGTGTTGGAGAAAGTTGGACCTGTGTAATCCATTTTAATATTTCTTCTGCATTCCCCTTAAACTTTTGCGCGATATTTTCATTGAAGAAATGTATGCCTTGAACCATATTCTCTTTGATGTCATTAAATTCTTTTTGTGAGATTAAATCTTTAGCTATATAGTCATTAAAGATTTTAGGAGTATCAAATTGACTATGATAAGCTCTGCCAAAAGCTGAAATTAATGAAGTTAAACTTGATTCACTTTTTTTCATGCAAACACACTCCTTCATTTTAGGGCAAAAAAATAGGATTCCCCTGGCCAGGAGAATCCTATTATATAATTTAAAAACGAAAAAGTAAATTATAGCGCAAATAAATTATTTTGTCAACTATTATGATTGTGTCTATTTGAAATATTTTAACTGCTTCTATTTTTGGAATAAGTGATATTTCGTTATTTTGTTCATAAGATTCAATTTCATGATTCGATAATGGACAAGTAATGCGGTACATAATCCTAGAATTATCCCTGCCAATACATCAAAAGGATAATGAACACCAACCCAAATTCTTGAAAAAGCAATACACATTCCAAAAATGATCCACATAAATGATTTTCCTTTACTACATAGCCAAATTGTTACTGTAATTACTAAAGCAGCTGTAGCATGATCACTCGGGAAAGAAGAATTTGCAGCGTGATCAACTAATTGGTTGATATGATGCGAGACGAATGGTCGATCGCGATAGAAAAACAATTCAATCACTCGATTAATAGTAAATGCTAAGGAACAGGCAAATAAAGATTGAAATACAGTCACTCTATTTTCTTTATTTGTAATCCATAAAACGAATAATGTAACGATTAAAATGTACTGAGCATACTCAGCGAAAAAAATCATCATTTTATCTAGTAAAGGGTATTTATAAACATTCGAGCTGATCCACTGGAATATTTCATAATCGATAGACTGTAAAACCATTGAATAAAAACACATCCTAACATATATTTAAGCTTTTGTTCATTTTGGAGTATCATCAGGAAGATACTGTTTGAAATATTTCCCCATTTTACCCACTGATACTTGGAAATCATGTTGAAACCCAATCCACCATGAAACTATTTTATCCATTTCGGGTCTAATTGCAAATTCAAACATTTGCAATTAGACCCGAAATATTTTTACTCATTATAAAAATATTGTGAAATAGAACAACGTCTGATTCTACTTATTATGTAAAATAACTTAATAATCTATCAAAAGAATTGATCTCAGCATATGGTTTTATTTCGGTATCATTCTTGATCATATGAGGGTTGAACCATATGCCCTTTATATTTGCATTTTGACAACCACCAATATCCTTTTCTATGTCATCTCCAACGAATAATGCAGATTCTGGTTGCACATTAAGCTTATTTAATGCTAATTCAAATATGCGTTTGTCAGGTTTACTAAATCCCACTTCTTCAGAAATAATTATTATATCAAAACAACTATTTAAATGAGTGTTAATTATTTTAGCTGTTTGTCTCTGAGTTGATCCGTTTGTTATAATGGCAACTTTAACATGCATCTTTATAGCATTTACGATATTTATAGTATTTTGGTTTATAGAAAAACAACGAGGGAAATTACTATTCCAAAAATCTTGAAGGTAATTGCGTGGCAATCTATAGTTTGGTGGAAACTCATCAAAAAATGATTCCAAAACTATTATTTTATTACTATCGCCATAGCTTCTTTTATCGTATTCTTTGAATTTTTGCAGCATTTTGTTTTTCGCTGAATGTTTAACATCTCCATAACATTTCTCTAAAATAATTAAAAACATTTTATCTACTGCCTTATCCCTATTAAGTAAGGTATCATCTAAATCAAATAGCATTGCTTTATAACCTCTCAAATAACTTCACAGCCTTTCTTGTCGTATAATAGACATAGGGAGCCAACCTCTTTTCTTGGTTTGGTTTGTGTCGTAACTACCATTATACAAGAATTTTGGGAGGTACTCCTTTTTTATGTTCTCAAAACCCTTGCTATAATCGTATCATACTTAAATTTAAATACTGTTTTATACACATATTTCTCAATATAGCCATTGAAAAGGAATCTCCTAGTATTACGGATTTGTTTTTTATTACAAGACCGTTCATTTTTATCGTTTTGGGGTAATTCTGAATTCTTAAGTTGATGGGCATGGCCATACAGGAAGCTTTTTTATTATCAATATAATAATTTCACATACCCCAATGATTTATAAGGGGTCCTGCCAACAATGAAGAGGGAAGCTACAATAGATTTTACTTGAAGCCTGTGATATCATTTTACTTTATATAGAAAGAGGACGTGAGCAATCGTGATTACAATTAAAGCGCCTAGACCCGATATTACAATTACGAAACAGAAAGATCCGGAACTAAGTAATATGTATGGGTTTACTGATTTTCACCTAATTCCTAGAGATAAAGGTGGAATCTTTATGTTTTATAACAACAAGAATGAACTAATGTTTGTTGGTAAGGCAAGAAAGTTAAGACCAAGAATAAAAAAACATTTTGAAGATACTGTATCAGTAATCAAAGACCATAGAGATGAAGTAATCAAAATTGATGTTTGTCTTGTAGAAAACGCGATGGAAAGAGAAATTTATGAAACATATATCGCTAATAAACAAAAGTCGAAATATAATGTAGACAAAGTGTTCTTTAAAGAAGTAAAAGCTCATAAAAAGGACTAATAAAATAAGACAACTTTGCCTCGGCTTATTAGTCCTTTTTTACCGCTTGCAACATTACATTGCACAATGATACGGATATTATTTGAGAGAAAGAACAATTTGATATGATAAAGGATGGGAATAGATTGGATAATCATAGCCAAACACCGGCGTATATATATACGTATGCATTTCGCGAAGAGGAACGTTCTTTATGTTATATGGAGATGCGCTCACTTTTTGGAACGGAATCGCACTCTAATATATTGAAAAGCACAATCAAAATTGATCCGAGCCGAAGCCCGTTTATTAAAGAACGGATTGACGTAATGTATGAAGGAGATGAACTGTCAGATATTTTGAAGCAGGTCGAACAGATTGATTTGTCTGGATCCACGTTCAAAGTCATCTTCGTTAAAATTAATGATCTTGATAAATCGAAAAAAGTAGAATACGGAGAACGCCGCCTTATTGAGCGAGATATCGGCATGCATATTGAAGGTGAAGCCGATGTGCATCATCCAGAGCGTGTATTTGGCATTGTAATCATTGGCGGACGTTGGTACTTCGGAACATATATGGAAAGCGAGGCTGTTTGGTTCCATCACGTGAAAAAACCACGCAGCTATTCTACGTCACTAAGCACACGTGTAGCGAGAGCTGTTGCGAATATCGCTGTGCCAAATCCTGATGGAGTCAAAGCGATCGATCCATGCTGTGGTATTGGAACGGTAGTGGTAGAAGCACTCTCTATGGGCATTGACATCGTTGGCCGTGATATTAACCCGCTTGTCGTAATCGGATCAAGAGAAAACATCGCGCATTTTGGTTTTGAAGGAGACGTAACGGTAGGACCTATCGAAGACATTCAGACAAACTACGATGTAGCAATTATCGATATGCCGTACAATCTATTTACGTGCGCAACACCAGAAGATCAATTCTCGATTTTAAAACATGCGCGCCGTATTGCAAAAAAAGTAGTAGTTGTAACAAGCGAAACAATGGATCACATGATCGAAGAAATTGGATTTGAAATTACAGACCGCTGCGTAACAAAAAAAGGAAACTTTTCTCGGCAAATTCTTGTTTGTGAATAGGGAAGTAAGGGAAGACCAATGGGTGCATTGGTCTTTTTTTTACTTTTTATTTTTAATGGTACAATTTCCCTTTGAGGGTAAGGTAGAGTGGGATATGGACACAAATAATCGCGGCAAAATGGAGGATATTAGCACAAAAGGCCGAGGCGGCAAGGTCGGAAGCGGTGTATCCGGAGGAGAGGAGTCACTATCTTCATTATTATTTGCGCTTGCTTTACTGCAAACGATTGAAGCGTCCCCTAGCTGTTATTGAAATACAGTGAAAGCTACGTATACGATACTTTAAATAGGGGTACCGCCAACATTTCGCATTTCTCTGACGGCACCTTATTTTTCCATCATATCAATTGCTGATTCTTGTTTAAAGGACAGAATGTAAAAATAAATGACATAAGAGTTGTATTTTTTGTAGTAAATAAAAAGAAAAGTACATTTGTTAGTGTGTACACACCTTTACAAAATTTGTATTTAAAAATTTCATGTAACGTAATGAAAAGGATTCTTTCTATATTTCTAGAATAAAAAATAAGAAACTATAAGTGTTTTTAGGGGGAGTAGAGAATGAACCAAATGATCAATACTATTTCATTAACAGGAGATTGGGAGCTAGACATTCAACGACTGTTAGAACAATATAATAAACCTCACACATATGAGCACTCTGTAAGGGTTGCAAATGAAGCAAAAAGAATCGCCAAAAGATTTGAATTAGATGAAGAAGCGTTAGAATTATCATTAGAACACGCTAGTTTTGCTTATATTTCATTTTTATGGGAGCAGAAGGAGAGCCTAAAAGTTATTCATTCATGGCTACAGGATGCATATTTTGATCTAAAAGAGAATTTAGGAGTTGAATAAATAATGTTATACATACCTTCATCTTTTAAAACGACTATACAAGATGTTCACGGAGAACGAGGACAGCAATGGATCGAAAAATTTCCGATTACGATTCAAGAGATTGAAGAAAAATTATCACTACAAATCATTCAGCCGTTTTCCAATCTATCTTATAACTATGTTAGTCTAGCACAAAAAGAAAATGGACAAGATGTTGTGTTAAAACTCGGTGTTCCGAGTGAGGATTTGAAGAACGAAATAGAAGCGCTCTTTTATTTTCAAGGAGAGGGAACAGTGACATTACTTGATTCAGATCTTGAGCTTGGATTTATTCTATTAGAATATTTAAAGCCTGGCATGTCACTTGCACATATAGATAATGAAGAAAAAGCAACGAATATTATAGGGAAAACGATGAAAAAACTTTGGAAACCAGTTCCTGCTCAGCATACATTCCCTTCTATTGAACAATGGGCAAATGGATTGCAGCGGTTACGAGTACATTTTGATGGTGAAACGGGGCCCTTACCAAAAGATCTAGTCGAAAAAGCAGAAGACTTATTTCCACAATTAATCAAAACAATTTCTAAGCCGCTTTTGCTTCATGGTGATTTGCATCATGACAACGTTTTATGTATGGGAGAGGATCGGTGGGTTGCAATTGATCCAAAAGGTGTTATCGGTGAAGCGGAATATGAAACAATTGCGTACTTAAGAAATCACTTATTTAATAAAACAAATCCTAAGAAGGTATTAGCAAATCGTGTGCAACAATTAGCAGAAGAACTTCAACTAGACAAAGAAAGAATTCTATCGTGGGGGCTATCGCATTGTATTCTTTCATCTTGGTGGTACTTTGAAAGTCATGGACGAGTAGCTAAAGAAACAATTGCTTGTGCTCGCTGGTTTAATGAATTAAGAGTTAGTTTGAAATAAAAGCGAAACAAAGAATGGGGAGTGATTTTCGGTGTGCACTGTTGAGATAAGGAGACCGCGCAATGAGGACATTGAAGAGATAAATCAATTTTTTGTTACAACGATTAAAGATACGTTTGCTAGAGAAGGTTTATCAGAACTACTTGATGCTATAGAAAATGAAATTGAAATTAAGAAAGAATATTTGAAATGTGATATGAATAGCAACGGGAAAAATCGATACTTTTTGATAGCAGTAGATACAAACTGTAATAAAATTATCAGTACAATTGAATATGGTCCACCTAGTGAACTAATTAACAACTGTACGAATAAAGAATTAAAAGATTCACCTGAGATAGGAACTGTGTTTGTACACCCTAATTACCAAAGACGTGGTATTGGAAATTTACTTTTAAATGCAATGTTTCTTACTTTGTTAAGCAGGGGAATTAAAGAATTTTGTTTAGATAGTGGATATACAAATGCACAGAAGGTATGGAAGAAGAAATTTGGAGAGCCTGATTATTTGCTGAAGGATTATTGGGGGGATGGGTATGATCATATGATTTGGAAGAGATGTATTGATGATGTGCCAATAATATTTAATAAATGAGTAGGGTGTATTTTGAGGTAGTGCTACATCACCATTAACCTAAATGTATATAATTTTAGGTGGGAGTAATTTATTGATAAAAAGATAAGTGCTGTAGGGAAGCCTGAACATTTAGTACCAGAAGATCAAAAAAATTAGAGGGAATTATGATTTCCTTTTTGAAATAAAAAGTTTCTCTGTTTGACATCCTTGAACTGTACCCGAATCGTGGACACTTAAAAAAGTCCATGATTAGGGGTACAGTTCAGTGTTAAGTGGCGGGTAGTTCACTGGATTAGGAGGATTTAAATGGTAGACTTTCAAAAATTATCAACTTTCGAATTATTTCCTGCGGTTGATGAAGCTGAGATTGAAAAGACTGAAGAACGAATGGGGTTAATAATACCGAGCTCTTATAAACAGTTGCTACAGTACACGAATGGGTTTGTAACTGACGAGGGTGTGATTATATTTGGTATTGATATAATTAATGAAAGAAATACAACATATGAGGTACGTGAATATGCAGAAGGGTATATTGCTGTAGGAAGTAAAGGCGGAGGAAAGTTTTTATTAATGGAAGCAAACGAGGACACAACCGAATTATTACAGGTTGATTCTGCGGTAATG
This sequence comes from Bacillus sp. UNC322MFChir4.1, assembly GCF_000746135.1. Taxonomy (NCBI): domain Bacteria; kingdom Bacillati; phylum Bacillota; class Bacilli; order Caryophanales; family Bacillaceae; genus Bacillus; species Bacillus sp. UNC322MFChir4.1. The sequence goes on along the minus strand of NZ_JQKQ01000010.1, from coordinate 41,602 downwards.
AATCCAGCTTTTGCTACCACAGTTAGCGAGAGTTTTGTAAAGTGGATAAATGATGGAGCGATAGATGTTGAATTTGTGAATGAAAAGCAAGAAATGCACAAAGAAAAGCTTTGCAATCTTATATTAATTCGTTCACCAATTGGAGGAGTTGTGGATTTAAAGAAGATACAGGAGGTATTTCACATTAAAAGAGGGTTATTTGATTTGTTAAAGGGATCAAAACAGTTACCATTTGTGTTGATGAAGGACATTCCTGTTGAGTTGGCTATAAAAAACTTAAAACAGTTAGGTGAATTAGGAGAGGTATTAAGAATCGCTAATGTTGATTAACAGTTATATGTCGAAAAATCAAAATGGATTCATATGGTTTGTTATTACCGATGAAACGTGTTGTATTGTTAAATTAAAAGGTTGTATTACCAAAATACGTTTAGGAGAAAGGAGATTTTATGGGATTAAAAAAGTGGCTTTTTTCAGATGAATCTTTAGATGAACAAGAAATTATTGAAGTTGAAAGATTATTTTTAGGTTGAAAAGAATTTACTGAGTTAAATCTCGATGGGTCAAAAGTTTTTCAGGAAGGTTTGGATATTGGATATGGAAGAATATAATTTAGTTAATCGAAATAATTGTATGAAACCTAATTATAAAATAGATGATAAAGAAGTTTCCTTTGACATTTATGTTAGTCCTGATAAAGAAGTGTGTATGATAGGGAGAATGGATAATAATTATATTTGTTGGGCTTCGATTACCCATCTTGATGTAAGTGAATTGAATGTTGCTATTCTCGATTATGTATTGAAGCAAAGACCTGTTATGATTTCAAATGACTATAACGCATTAGGATTTCGTTATGAAGAAGTAAAAAAATGGAATAAATTCCGAATATTTAAAACGTTACATAGAGATGGTAGATATTGTTACTATTCTCAAGCCAGTTCTGCCTATTTCGGAAATGACGAAAAATCTCTTTCTACATATATGTCAGGGGAAATTAATAGGTTTTATTATTCAGAGTTAGCAAAATGTAACTATCGTTTGATAGATAACAATTATATTAAAATATTGGAAGGCTACAAAAAACTTTTAACACAAGGAGAAAATTATGGATATTATTATGAGATGAGACCTGTTATTTCCATATTAGAAAATGAAGGTTATCTAAAATTATGTCCAAATGAGGAAATTAGAAATATATATTGGGATTGTATGAAAGAATGTTCTAACTTATATAACCGATATATGTCATCAGTACGATGAATTATTCATAAACCTACAGTGAAATTCACCTTTTCCTATTAAACGTTGGTAAAGAATATTAAAACGGACGTGAATTTGATGGTGATTTTGTATTTCGTATATTCGTAGTTATGTTCCCTCAAGATTATGACCGATATATGAAAGAGTCAATAGAATTCAACATAAGTCATACAGCCTTATGTTGTTCTAACTGCTTTTATAAATGTGTGGTAGATAATACAAATGTATCTATGGCATGATGAAACATAAAACAGCTTATGAGGTAAAGTGATAACAAAGTTATTTAATTTTGACATGAAAAAATAAGAGTCTTATTACATTTTATTGTAGTAAGACTCTTTAAAGTTGTTTAATTCTTATTCGACTAAAGCACCTGATAGATAGTTTAAGTACATTCATTCACAAAAAAGACTATTACAATTGCATATTTTTATAATCACTTTTAAGTATTGCCATAATAATTTCATCCGAGTACTCATCATTATAATATAAGGATTGGCGTAAGGTTCCTTCTTTTACAAACCCAACCTTTTCATACGCTCTAATTCCACGTAAATTATGACTAAATACTTCTAACTGTAAACGATTTAATTTGAGTTGTTCAAAAACAAAACTTAGAACTCTTTTGATCGCTTCAGTTCCGTATCCTTTTCCTGTTAATGAAATGGAAGCCATCGATATTCTGAATCCTGCTCTTTGATTCTCCTCATCGATATCCAAAACCGATAACTCTCCGATCATTTCGTCAGTACCTTTTAAACAAATAGCGAAATCATAGCGACTTGAATCATTATTTATATTGTCTATATGTGTCTTAATTTGCTCTAATGAAAAATTAGGCTTGGTTCCAGTCATATAACGTATTTCTTCATCCATTGTGATTTCTAATATAGTGGGTGCATCTAACTCACAAAGAGATCTTAAATAAATCCTCTCACTCTCTAGTCTCATTTTAACTTTCTCCTTAATCCTAGTAATAACACGTATAAATATTCTTAATCTTAATGGAATAAAAGTTCTACTACATCTTTTTTTATAAACAGTCAAACTTTCTTCGATTAACGGTACGACTTTTTAAAGCAGCTTAACTTTGTTTTACAGCAACACGTAAGTATTCAGTCCCTCCTTTAATCATATAAATCTCCTCCAAATTGTTATTTTATGTATTGCTTAAAATATATGAATCTTACTTCGATATTACATGAACCTTATAATGCTATGATATACCTAAAACAAATAATAAAACTTTTATACATAACAAAATGCACCACCAAATTTCTTGTTAATGCTATTAATAATTGCTTTGAATATACATTTTTTCAATTTATGCTGGGTTAGTATTGCTTTTCATTCCACTTTTAAATGAATATGAATTTTGTATATATGTTCCAATCAAAAAAGCATTTTCAACTAACCTGCACCGTAGGCCAATAAGAACTAAACAACTTTAAAGATACATCACCAAACTAATTGAATCAATTAGACATTAGAGGAATCGCATACGGACATATTTCGGGTAATACAGAAGTGAAAATTTACTTTAAGGAAAAGGAAGGGGGAGTAAAAACAACAAAAGTAAGTATAGCTAACTATATAGAGTCTAATCATTCAAATCGTTATAAAATTTCATGGAAAGATAATAATAAAGTTTCAATAGTAATGAGATTTGAATATGAAACTAAAACGTTAGAATATAATTTCGAAACTGGAAAAATAAGTGGATATGCTAAAAGAGGGAATAATGGGGATTTTTTAAAATATTATTACGATGAAAAATAAATGATGAGATCAAGGAGCTTAAGGCTTCACTTGCGATGAGAAAAGGGAATGGTGGTTCAGGGGAAGACCGTGAGGCTAGTAGGATAATTGAAGTGAAAGGGGAAGATTGATTTTTAATGAATGTATTGGCTAATATGAGTAGCATGTATAGGATTGATGTTAGTAGAGCTGCATCTACAGAAGAAGAAATTAAGGAACTTCAGGAATTTTCAACAATAGATATACCTATAGAATATATAGATATAATTCGTGTAGGTTCAGATATAGAAATTAATATAGATAATGAAATGTATATTCGTATTTGGGGAGCTTCGGGTTGTGTAGAATTGAATGAAGCTTATTTTATTCAAAAGTATATTCCAAACTCTCTTGCAATTGGTGATGATGAAGGTGGTAGAACGTTAATATATTTTAATGGGAAAAATGGGTTTGGATTATATATAGTTGATTTTAATGATTTAGATGTTGACGAAACTGTATTTGTAGCACCATCAATTCATGATTTATTGATTAACAATGTAGGAGTAGAGAAGATAATACCTTATTAAGGAGATATGTCAGCTATAAAGAATGATGAAAAATCTTAATGTCAAGCAGAAGAGTTGGAATGATTACAGTTTGAAAACGTAATCTCATTGAAAAGGGAGACCCTCTTTGGTAAACCACCGAAAGTGTGCCCCATAAGGTGAATTTTTCCTCTGCAGTATACTTATGGCGGTTTAAGGGGAGGTCGGCTCGTTCAATTAGGAAACGGCTTCCATCATCCTTTTATGGCGTCTTTAACTGCTTATTCTCATTCCCCCATTGACATGGATTATTTGACCAGTGACATAACTTGAATCATCACTGGCTAAGTATACATACGCTGGGACAAGTTCATACGGCTGACCAGCTCGCTTCATTGGTGTCCCATATCCAAAACTCATCATTTGTTCAGCTGGAAAACTTGAAGGTATACGACCGTTTTTGGTTAAAAGAGAAAATCTTTCTTTCATACTTGTAACTTTAGGAGATAATTTGCGTAGTTTTTAAATGATAAATTGCATATAGGGATAATTTCGTTTTGGGGAACAATTAATTTCTTAAGTTGATGGCGATGCGGCAGCACCCCTTTAAAAAATGTTTTAGACTATTAAAAGAAAGTATTAGACTGGAGGGAAGTGTTTTTTACAGGTTCCCGTTGCAAGAATACAATTCCTAGTCTAATACTTCTTTTGTTTTTTATATAGCTAAAGGTAAGTATGACGGTACTTAATCTAAAACTATTATTGTATAGATTACCGGTCTTTAGGCGATGCAAAGCTGTTGTAGTAATAATGTTGAGTCTAATACATTTTTTTAAACGAACAACTCTAATTTTTCCAGAAGTTTCTTTTCTTATTCCATTAAAGACTCTGTATATTGAACAGTGAGGGAACTCCTTAGCTGATATAATAGAAGGATAGGTGTAACTGAACCTTCTACTTTTTTGTATCAGCAATTTTTTGGGACTTATAAGTGCGAATTATACTTGGAACTCCTACAATCATACTGACCATAAAACTCCACATTACATACCGCCAATCTTCAGTGAGTAACGATACTCCTATAAAAAATACCAACTGACCTAAAAGGGCAAACCACGAAAGTATCCATGCTACCTTTAAATTTTCCTTCATCCCATAACCCCCTCTATCCATTAATAACACATGCGAATTTGGTAAAAATTGATAATTTAAGTTTATCATAAGTTTCTTCGACAGAGAACGGAAAGTATTAACAACGCTATTTAACATAGCCAAATAAAAAAGACAATGATGAAAGTTGTGCAAGTGAAAAAGGGTGATACATATTATACATGACTAATATGTATCACCCTTTATCTTTTATGATTTTTTGCTATTTAGGTCTTGATAAAAATTGGAGCGAGTATGTTAACTGGATTAGCAGGGTTCGTAGATATAACATTTGATAACTCAGCGGCTTATATACAGTTTTGGTTACGAAATTTAAGAGATGATAAAACAGTAATCGTTAAAGCAGCCAGTCAAGCACAGAAAGCAGTAGATTATATTTTAGGAGTTAGCTATAACGAAGCGAATACGAAACGCCTGCTAAGTGCAAGGGTTAAAATAAAGAGAGAAAGCAAGTACAGGTCGTGTTGTATTCTGTATAGCGGTTACTTATATATCGGGAAAATAAAATGTAAATATACGTTTATAGGATTGAAAAGGCTTTGAAGTAGATCAATTAGGTATTGACATAAAGAAAAACGAAAATAAGTCTGTTTAATTTTATTATTCCTTAGCATACGTTATCAAGACCTAATTCCAAAAAACACTTAAAATATCAAGCCCCTAACATATTATATATGACTAATATGTTAGGAGCTTTTATTTTTGGTAATGAGTTTTGAAACTGAATTTGAATAGTATTTTTCTCTATTTGGGTAGAAATAAGTAAAGTCCCATAAACGGTCGTTTTGGGTACTTTCCTTAATTCTTTGTAGGTTTAAATTAAAGCTCGATCAAAAACATGTATTAGAAACATATAATTTTTCTTATTTAATTAACAGCGGATAGGTGTCTGCAAATAAATTATATCAATCAGAAGTTGTCTACAAAGAAATATGTGATTCTAAAATTGTTGCGAAACTAGCCGTTGCATACCGAAAGACGAATATAAACCCAGAGTTACAAGAGTTTTTGAAAATAGCGAAAGGCAAGGCGATGAACACATTTACAAAATGACGAGAAAAATGACAAAACTGTAAGAATGCACGAATGTATGTAAGAAAGTTCGATGTTTTCCTTTTTCTTTTTTTATTATAGTGAAAAAGAAGAAAGAAGATGACGTTTTCTCAGCTCGCGTTTAAAAACGTTAGTCGAAATATACGTACGTATGCCGCTTATTTTTTAAGTGAAAACGTCATGTTAGAGGAAGAAACAGTACATTCACATAGTTAAGAAGTAGTTAAGTCCCATTTAAACCTTTTTTCCCATAATAAAATTATAAGCGTACAAGAAGGTTGGTATTTTTAGATGAGTACAATAATCAAAACTATTCATGTAATGAAGGTATATGGCAATCAGTTAAACACCTTACTATAAAGGAGGGATTTGAAAATGTCTTTTTCTCAATTCAATATTGATATTTTTCGAGCAATTAATGATTTAGGTAAACAATATTCATTCCTAAACTCAGCCATGGTATTTTTGGCAGAATATATGGTATATATTTTTGGTTTAATTATTATAGCTTATTGGTTTACCGGGTCCAGAAAAAGTAGGATGATGGTTATTCAAGCGATGGTTGCTTTTGTGATTGCTGAGGTGATTGGAAAAATAGCAGGGAAATTTCATTTGAATTATCAACCGTTTGCAGTATTGCCTGATGTTAATAAACTTGTCGACCATGCTGTAGATAATTCATTTCCTAGTGACCATACGATTCTCTTTTTTTCGATTTGTTTTTCGTTTTGGCTTGTTCGTAAAAAGACTGGATGGTTATGGCTTATACTTGCATTTTGTGTAGCGATCTCTCGTATTTGGGTAGGGGTTCATTATCCTTTTGATGTTGCAATAGGGGCTTTAATAGGATGTGCTTCAGCGTTATTTTCGTATTGGTTAGTACCAAAATTTTCTTTTATCAAGCAATTGCTTACTCTATATGAAAGAGTAGAGAAACATGTTTTACCATCCAAAAACAAATCAAAGGGATTTTGAGTATACAAGTATAAAAGTTAGCGTGAAAGATACAGATGCTGACGACCTATATATGGAATGTATTCATGTTGCTCTTTAATTTTTTGTGTTTGTGGATGTGATAAGCGCCCAGGTTTTAGGCAGTGTTGCGGTTCTCTTTCGTTGCAAAGTAAACGTCAAGTAACTCCAAAATATACAATAAAAGTTGATTTTGGAGTTATTTTTTGTTTGCTTCACTTTTTTTCGGCACTCTACAGCTAGATGGTATTACTGACACGTACAAGTTATCAACAATCTTTATGTTGAAAGAATCTTAACGTATGTTTTGCGCGTTTTGTTGGCGGGGTCTCATGCCCATCAAGCTAAAGCTTTGAAATGTCCCCAAAACGAAAATTTTATTATTTTACAGTTAATTATGAGAGTTCAACTCATTTTTTTCGTTTTAGGGCAACCTATTTCTAAAGTTGATGGGCATGTGACGAGAGTTCAAAATGTATTCATTCATATTCACAGATGATATCCTTTTAGTTGGATTCTTACGCTGAAGCAGCAAGAAATTGTTGTTCTTTGAGCATTAATTTGATTTTTTATGGAAAGATATACTAGTAAGTATACGATTTGAACGTTCTATTTTTTAGAGTATAACAGGAGGAGAATGAATATGTCGGAAATTGAAGTAGGCGAAATCTTTACCCTTAGCGATGAGAGTAATGAAGAGCAGGAAGTTGAAGTGCTCGGAACGATGAATGTCGAAGGAGCAGAATACATTGCTGTTGGCTTTGTAGAAGACATTCAAACGGAAACAGAGGAAGACATTGATATCTTCTTTTTAAAAGTAGAAGAAGATGGTGAATTCGCATACATTGAGAGTGACGGGGAATTTGAAAAAGTATCAGCTGCGTTTGAGAAAATTATGGACGAACAAGAATAATATTGGTTGGACACAAGAGGCGGATGCATATCTGCCCTCTGTTTTTGTATATAGGGGTACCGCCCCCGCACCTATCAACTTAAGAAATTAATTGTTTCCTAAAACGAAAAAATGAGCCTAATTCTCATGAATAGCTGTAAAAAGGTAAAGTTTCGTTATGGGGGATGTATCAAAATATTAGCTTGATGGGTATACGGCAGGACCTCTATTTTTTAAAAAACAGAACAAATCTATATAATGAATAAATCTCCAATATACTATATGTCTAAGTATGTTGGAGATTTGATTTTAAAGCGTTTTTCAGAAATTGAGTCTATAAATTCATATTAAGTTATCTTACTTGCTAAGCTCTCTTTGAGCTCCTCTATAGCTTCCGATGATATTTTGATAACCAGGAAGATGTTTAGCAAGTAAGGCTCCAAAGCCTTCGACGTCATTTCGCCAGTCACGCTGTAATTCTGCTGCAACGCTAAACCAGTTCATTAATTGGACCCCTCCATGAGCCATACGCATAAGGGCAGCATCTGCAACTTGTTTATTAAAAGTTCCTGATGCATCGGTTACAACGAACACCTCATACCCCGCGCTTACAGCAGATAGTGCTGGGAACGCAACACAAACATCAATAACAACTCCTGCGATAATTAGTTGTTTTTTACCTGTTGCTTCAATGGCTTTAACAAATTCTTCATTGTCCCATGCGTTAATTTGTCCAGGCCGAGCTATTTTTGGCGCGCCAGGAAAGAGCTCAACCAATTCTTGCATTAGTGGGCCATTAGGTCCGTCTTCAAAACTTGTTGTTAAAATAACTGGTAAATCAAAAAACTTAGCGATATTAGCAAGAGCCAAAACATTATTTTTGAATTCATCAACACCATAGTCACGCACTAGGCCGGAAATAAGACCAGTTTGATGATCTACTAGAAGAACGGCGGCATCATTTTGGGAAAGACGAGAATAGAGATCAGACATTTTATAATCCTCCTTTAATTCATGTAATAGAAGAAAGTTTATATATCGGGAAATTTACGTTAAACTCCTTTGTTTGTTACAATTCGTTTATGATTAAATGGATTGTTGACATTGGTTTATCTATAAATTTATAAAGTGTCAATAGTATTTTTAACAATGAAAAATCATCATAAAAAATACTTAATGCGGTATTTTTTAGTTAATCTAGAACAGGAGTGTGGTCGATCCAATGAATAAATTTTTGTAAATAATGCTGAAGATATTGTTTTGTTTTTTCGTCAGTAAGCACTTTCTGATCGGAGTCAATCTTTTCATGTACTTGCGAAATCAGTACTTTTTGAAATGGAAGAACATGAGCTTGCATGGCTTCTAGTATTTGTCTGATTTGGATTTGAGCAAAGGCAGTCCCTAAGCCCCCAGGAGTTGCTCCAATTAAGCCAACCGGTTTTCTATTAAGAACGGAGGATTCCCGAGGTCTTGATGCCCAGTCCAATGCATTTTTTAGTGCGCCTGGAATTCCAGAATTGTACTCTGGACTTACGATAATGATACCGTCAACATCCTGAATAGCAGATTTAAATGATGTTATTGTTTCTAGAGCACCACCAATTTCTAAATCTTCGTTAAACAAGGGAAGAGCGTTTATTTCAATCCAGCGAAATTGAGCAGTATTACTCATATCTGTCAATGATTGGGCAATGATTCGATTATAAGAATTTTCTCGTAAACTTCCACAAATAAGGCCAATGGTTTTGGGCATACAGATTTCCTCCTTGTTTGCACTCACCTTTCAAGATACTATGTCCTATTTCATCACTCCTATAATAGAATACGTACAAGTCCATTGTACAATTATTTTCCTTTTATTAGTAAGTGATGAATTTATTTCTCAACAAAGATAGTTAATATGTATAGATTTCTAATTATGTTTGGAACTTAAATCAAAAAAACTTCAATAATTTAAGACTCTTACGAGAAAAACTCCATAAAAAAGTAATAAAACATGCTCATCAACTTAAGGATTCAGAATTATCCTGAAAAAAAATAGCTTCTCTTTTCTTATTCCTTGAGGAAGGAGAATTATTTCAGTAATATTTAAAATTTATGGGACTATTATACTTTTTGCTTGATTTTTATAAAACCCTCCCTCTAGTATAAACATATAAATCTAGTTATTACCATTTTTTCAATTTAATGATAAATAATTAGGTTTATTTGATAAAGTTTATAAAAAATAGGAGGGATATGTGTGTTTTCAAAATGGAAAAAAGGATTCGTAACTACTTTATTTGCACTCACAACATTTTCGACAGTAGCATCTGCTGAAGAGCTACCTGCGGCTCAACAAAAATGGCAGAAATGGGTTCGTGAACATGCAGTTAAATTACAAGAGCCAACTGCTAGTTCGAATGAAGATTTATCATTTTTGAAACAAACCTTACAGGGCAAACGTATTGTTTCACTAGGTGAGTCTACTCATGGTTCAACAGAAATGAATCAATCAAAGGTTCGTATCATTAAGTATTTGCATGAAGAAATGGGTTATGATGTGATTGCATTTGAATCAGGCTTTGCGGAAGCGAATGCTGTATATCAAAATATAGATAATTTAACAGCTGAACAAGCCATGAAAAAAGCTGTTTTTGGAGTTTGGCATACAGAAGATGTGGAAGAATTATTTCAATACATAAAAGAACAAAAAGAAAAAGGAACACCTCTTATTTTAACGGGATTTGATATACAAGTACCTGGGAATGCTGCTATTGCTACATTTGCAACATCTACAAATGAATGGATTGGGAAACTAGATCCTGAGATAGGTAAATTATTTCTAGAAGCAGAAGGAGAAATCGTGAAATACCGTTCTGTCTCTTCTTATAAGGAATTTGAAGCAATGCAGGCATCCCTTTTGGACAAATACGAAAACATAAAAGAGTTTATCGAACAACATAAAAATGAATTGCAACAAGTAGCGCCTAAAGCATCCTATGATGTAAATCTTCTAGAAAAGTCAATCAAGATTCGAATCGATACGCTTAAAACATATATTCCAAATGAAGTGAAAGAGCAGAAAAATATTCCACCTGAAAAATATCCAGATGATTACTCATTTTACATTCGAGATCAAAGGATGGCACAAAATTTAGCATGGTTAAGCGAGATGCAATTTAAGAATAAAAAAATGATTGTGTGGGGACACAATTATCATATTAGAAAACAAAATTCTAATATGATTCAAGCTATATCCCCACTCCGACTCCCATTCCCAAATATGATGGACATGATACCACAGTATTTGAAAAATCAAGTGTACACAGTCGGTTTATTTGCATATAGTGGTAGCAGTTTAGGTTCGGATAATCATAAGCTTTGGCTTGTAAAGGAAACGCATCAAGCCAATAGTGTCGAAGAAATTTTAAAAGCTGCACAACATCCGCAAGTATTTGTAAATTTAAAAGGTGAGGAAAATCATCCTGAAACCTCCTGGATGTATATGCCTATTATCGGGCAGTATTGGGGATTTATAGATGAAATCATGATTCCTAACCAACAATATGATGGGATTCTATGGCTAGAACATATTAGCCCTTCACGAATTAAATAAAACAAAAGGCGCACCAATACAATAGATGGTGCGCTTTTTGTTTTATAGGGATCACACCATACATCGCCATCAACTTAAGAAATTAATTGTTCCCCAAAACGAAAAAAGTGAGACGAATTCTTATAAATAACTGTAAGAAGGTAAAATTTTCGTAAGCTCTGTATATGTAATCCCTTTTTTCTTTTCGCGAATAGCTCGATCACGTAGGCGTTTCTGTTTTTACTCCTCCGTATATCTATAAACCACAATGCGAGTAGGTAATTATAGATAAAGTGCATACGATCTTTTTTTGAAGAAGTGACCTGTCCATTTTCTAAGTTTTTCGCTTGGCAAGCTGTACCAAATGTATGTGTACATTGCCACAAATTTTAACAAAAAATATGGCAAACTGTTGGTGGATTTTCCCTTATACCTTTTATATATTTAAACGTATAAGGAGATGAAAAACATGATTGGTATGAATATTCGTATTTTGCGTAAAAAGAATAAAATGAGTCAGGAACAATTGGCTGAGAAGGTAAATGTATCGCGACAGACCGTAGCAAAGTGGGAAAACGGGGAGGCCTTGCCCGATATTTTTAAATGCAAGATACTGGCTGATATTTTTTAAATAACTTTAGATTAATTATCTTGTAATATGAGTGAAGAAGAGGCAAGTCAGCTCGGTCCCAAGGGGAAGCAGTTCTTTGGTGTTGTGAAGGTAGGAGATCGGGGGCAGATTGTGATTCCAAAAGAAGCACGCAAAATGTATCAAATTCAAGCTGGTGATAAGCTGGTTCTTTTAGGAGAAGATGCGACAAAAGGAATTGCTTTCTTAAAAAGTGAGAATTTCATAGAATTTGTAGAGATGATCCGAAAAGCTGAACTGAGGGAAGATGAGACAGAATGAGCAAAATCATATTTTTTTCGATGCCCGCACATGGTCATACCAATCCGACCATTCCGGTGGTAACTGAGTTAGTAAATAGAGGCCATCAAGTTTGGTATTATTCTTTTCTAGAATTTCAAGAGAAAATAGAAGGCGCTGGTGCTACATTTATTGCTTGTGATAAATTCTTGCCCCAGCTATCACAAAAAGAATTGGATCGTAAGAATGGCAAAGATTTTGCGGCATTGATTGAAATGGTTGCCGATACGACCATTGCTTTGGATGGAAAGGTATGTAAGGAATTAAAGGAAATTCAGCCGGATTGCATTGTATTCGACTCTTTATGCTTTTGGGGAAAATTATTTGCCAACAAACTAGGAATCCCATATATTTGTTCGACTACTTCCTTTGCTTTTAATCAGTATACAGCAAAATTGTTGAAGCGGAGTTTCACGGAACTATGGAAAATGATTGTGGGCTTGCCACGAATGAACAAAAAAATTCAGTTGTTAAGGGCATATGGATATGAAATAGAGAATTTTGTATCGATTGTTCAAAATGATAATGAAACAGGCACCATTGTTTATACTTCGAAAGAATTCCAACCGATGGCAGATACCTTTTCTGACCGATATGCTTTTGTCGGACCATCCATCAGGCAGTCTTTGCCGGTACAGAATAATAAAAAAGATAGAAAAGTAATCTACGTTTCCCTTGGAACTATACTTAATCAAAACCAGGATTTTTACCAAAAACTTATCCAAGCATTTGCAAATACGGACTATAATGTTGTGATGTCAGTTGGTGGAAAAACTGAAATTTCTTCTCTTGGCAACATACCAGGAAATTTCACAGTGAAAAATGTCGTGGATCAGATATCGGTACTACAGACAGCAGATGTATTTATTACCCATTGCGGCATGAATAGTGCGAATGAAAGCCTGTATTTTGGAGTTCCAATGGTTTTATTTCCGCAACATAGCGAACAAAGATTAGTGGCTGATCGGGTTGCAGAACTGGGTGCAGGATTAAAACTGAAAGGGAAGAAGCCAAAATATTTGGCAACAGCGGTAGCTGAGGTGTTGGCGAATCGAACATATCAGGAAAATGCGCAGAAGCTGTCAGAAACCTTTCAGAATACTGGTGGTGCAGTAGAAGCAGCTAATGTGATTTTGACTAAAATTGGGGAGAAATCTTAATGGCTTGATAATTCTTTGTGAAAATAGACTATCATATTGGAATAAAACTACAACAATCATGTGCTTTAATTGATATAATTATAAAAGGGTGGTCTACTTGAATATTTTATGGGATTTTGATGGAACATTGTTTGATACGTATCCTGCATATACAAACATACTCTCTTTGGTATTGGGAGAAGCAGTAGATAAACTGGGAATCTATGAAAAGCTAAAAATTTCGTATTCGCATGCAATTAATTACTATAACATTTCCAGCAATCAAGAAGAAGAGATAAAAAGATTAAAGAAAACATTATCTCCAAAAGATATGAAACCATTTGATGGTGTAGAAGAAATCTTAAAATTTGCAAATAAAAATGTAATTATGACACACAAGCATAGGGACGGAGTTTTAGCAATCTTAAAATACTATGGATGGGATAAATACTTTGTGGATATGGTTACGATTGACGATGGTTTCCCTCGTAAACCTAATTCATTAGCATACATTCATTTGCACACAAAACATGGAATCGATCTAGTTATTGGAGACAGAGAATTAGATTTATTACCTGCAAAAGAATTAGGAATTGCAACGTGCATGTTTCAAGGTCAATGTGATGTAGCTGATTATCATTTACAGGACTACACGGAATTTTTTAATACGGATATTCCATTAGCGAAATGAGTGTTCAGTTACTAATAACTACTGTAAAAGGATTCAATCTCGCTTTTCTTATTTTTTGATTATCAACATAATTCTTTAACAGAGTCTTTATTTTTAAAGATTTTTTTAATTAGTCGTCACCTTACATGCCTATCAACTTAAGAGATTTTAATACTCTTACATACAAAAAAACGTTATTCTTTCTAAACAAACTGGATTAGAAAGGATGACGTTTTTTATAAATTTCTCGACGTAAGATCATTTACATCTGTTGTATCAAGTTATACAACAAAAACCAAAGAAATAACAAAGATTCTAATCCAACTGTTCCACCTCCTACAGAAGAATGGACGGAAATCTCATCAATATGAGAAAACCCGTATTGAAAAAAGTTTACCCGGAATTACTTATATTTCGTTTTTCTTATTGAACCAACCACGTAAGCTTAGTTAAACATCAATAATCAAAATACCGGAACTTTAGGAAGAAGAGGGGGTATTATGCTGAATAAAGAAATTCAAGAGTTGTTTGACGATCTCAATTTATTTGCCAGACAAATTGCAAACGTAAGATTATCAAATTTATTATTTGATGTGTATGAATTTAAAGATGAATATGCAATGCAAGTAGACTTAATATTCGCTAGAAAAAGTCAATTTAATAACATTCAAGGGGCATTTTCCGCACTATTTAAAAAGGAATTGTTCGATGGAGAGGAATGGGATATTAGTGATGAGCCAGACCCTTCAGATGAACAATGGATAACAGCACTAAAAGATATCTGGATTAATGCATATTATACAAGAGTATGTGCTTGCATAGAGTTAGTAAACAAAGATGGTTTTATAAGTAGATTTAAAAGAGGTTTAGCTGATGTGAATGCACCAGAATCAGTTGTTAAAGAACTTTTAATTAGGTTAAATCATATTGAAACAATACAAGTACAAAAAGGGGATATTTATGATTATATATTCGGACAATCTGATAGCCATTACTTTTTGTTTGAATGGGGAATATATGATTAGAATTATTACGACTACTAAGATTGTGAAGAAACGTACTTAACGTAACAAAGACTCCATTTTAATCAATCTTTTTTCAAAATGGAGTAAAGGACGGAAGGGTTACTAAAAACATCAATTTATGAATGGAGAGAATGTGAACTAAAGAAGGATTTGATTTATAAAACTGTGGTTTGATGTAAGAGTATACGAATTAAAATTAAATAAAACATAGGAAAATTTATATAGTTTAACAAATAAATAGGGAGTATGAAATACTTTGTATAATGGTCTTATCTAGTAAGAAAAATAGGGTGGAGGGGAAAGAATGTCTCTAGGGAATATGATAGTAACTTTAAAAAGGATACGTTTTTTTGAGCATGAAGATGATAGTATAGAAGTATTTGAGGAAACTCTAAATGAAATAGCACAAACTGCTGACACTAAAGTCATTATTGATCTGTGTAGTGTATTTCATGATGAGATAGATGAACCTTCAATGATTGGTGATTTGATTGAAACCATTTTTTATATTATGGAACAAAATAGAATTGAAGAGGGGTTAAGTGAATTAATTAAAGGAATAAGCCGCGTTTTACCACAGGCTAGATATTGTGCTAAAAGGTTGTATAAAAATGTTTTAGATACAGAAGATTTATTTGTTCCATATATAAATGCCTTAAGAAATGTTACACCTTCCAAGAAAGCAGAAGTAATTATGATTTTGAAAGAAATAAGTGATAAACATCCAAAACAATACTCCGACAAAGTTAATTTTATACTTAAGGAAGTTAGTTGTTAAGTCATTTGGGATAATGAGAAAAGTAGTTGAATCATGATTCCATGGTTATAATTTTATGGATTATTTGTTTCATACTAGTATACAGGAAAGGTGATTTAACGATAATACCTTGACATAGTAGAAATACCAAGTGAAGAAAGAATAAAAAACAAAAAGAAAGAATCTTTAAAATTTATAAACTTGGTGATTGGCCTTGTGGCTGGAAGGGTAAGTATCCATAAGGAAGCACGATTGTCTATTTACCTGAGAATAAATAAAAGCTGATTCTTATGAATGGGCTTTTTCTTAAGAATCCTGATATATATGGGGGATGGTACCAGTGAGTAAAGGGGAAGTTATTGAATTAATAAAAAATGCCCCAAAAAAGTTTTTTGTTGGAGCCTTAAAAGATAGTCAAATCGAAAATATTGAGAAAGAACTTAATGTGGATTTACCAGAAAGTTACAAGTGGTTTTTGAGGGAATATGGAACTGGAGGAGTTGCCGGGATGGAGATTTTCGGAGGTGGACTCCATGAGGTTCCAGCTTGTGTAAGAGAAACTGAAGAATGGAGAGAATACGGTTTACCAATGGGATTCGTTGTAATACAGAACTATGGGGCTGGTGTGTATTGTCTTGATACTTCACGATTAGTCGAAAATGAGTGTCCGATTATTGACTGGGAGCAAGATGAAGAAGGGGGACTAAGAGAATATAAAAACTTTTATACATTTTTAGTAGATAAGTTTTCAGAATAATTATTCGGATGCTAATCGAGTACTCATCGCTTAGTCAAGATTTTTTATCAATTATGCCCTCCTATTCCTTGGATAGTAGAATACCTTAGAGGGCGAAGTTATTTTGTTTAAAAAGCAAAATAAAGATTTATCATAAACGCTAACGAGTGACCCATTAATGGTAATGAGAAAGTTTCTGATAAAAGTAAAGAGTTTAAGAGTGGTTGAAAAACAAGGAAGTTTATCCCGCATTAACGGGCAGTAATACTCCCGCCTCAAAATTCAGCGGAAGCAAAGAAGTTAGGCGGGAGATAAACTGCCCGTAAAAGCCCGATTGGTGAGGGCTGATAATCAGTGGGGGATGAAGAAAACCCCCACTGATTAAAGTTTCACTTTATCTAAAAAAGTTATCATGTATGTTGACCGGAAAATGCGCATGATACGTTGAGAGAGATTGCTAGCTTTATTGAAAAGATTAGGTACGGATGAGTTAGAGGTTTTTATTAGTGGAAATACAAAGCCAATAATAAAAGTTATAAATTAAAGGGAGCTAATAATGATTATATATAATGGAACAGTTGGAGAACCCGTTGAAAATCCAAGTGAAAGTTTTATAAGGGATGTAATATTTGATAAGGATGAGAGCTATTGGAACCAAGGTAGTGGGGATTCGTGTTTTGAAATCGAAGGGTGTGAGGGCCGATTAGTTCTATTTTATGATGAACCGTGTGGTTTTTTTATCATGCGACATCCAGATTATTTAGTAACATTTAATAAAAATCGTGAAATAGAAACAGTTGGACATTTAGTAGGAGGAGAACCGATGAAGATACCCACCTGTAGTTATGTGGACCGTGAAATGGCGTATCGTATAATAGAGGAGTTTATCACAAATAAGTCAGTACCAAAATGTATAGAATGGGTTGATCTATATGATATAGATTTTGAGCATGGATTTTAAGTAATATTCATATTTAGATCAAAAACTCATAACAGAAAATGCATGAGGTTATCTATGATAGGCAACAAGTGCTTTTTTGTAGGGAAAATAGTCAAAAGACGTAATATAATGTTTTTAAATCTTAACTCTATCCCGGTCTGAGGTGGAGAAGGGATAAAACTTTATTTAAAGGAACTTTTAGAAAGTGTAGAAGAAAGCATTTGCAAAGCTGGAGTTCATGGTACAGCATGAGAGTCTACTATGGTTCATAAGAAATAGTAAGTATGTTGATAAAGGAGATAGATTATAAAACAGAAAAATCATCTTGGCAAAAGGATTAAAGGAGAGTATAAGATGAATGAAAAAGTAACAGTATGGATTGGGAATTTTGAGAGCAATGATGAGCTTGAAAACTATACAAATATTAAATATACGGAAGATGGAGATAGCATACCCTCAATATTCGAACGAAATTTCGACTTAGGTTATTACGACCGTGATTTAGTTGAAAAGAAATGGACTGGCCAAACATCGGTGAATAATATTCAAGATTTATTGCAGAGTTTTTCATTTTCTGATCAATTTTCTGAACAATTTGATAACATTAATCTAAAAAAAGAATTTAATACTGTGATTCTAGTTTATAATTTTGAATATGATGCTAGAAAAACAAGGATTACATATAAAAATAACGAATTGGAATGCATCGGTGTTGCTCAATATACTGTAATTGTTGATGATAGGTGGTAAAGGACTAAATGAAAGAGTAGAAAAATAATAAAGTAGGAAAAGGATTATGTAGTTTAATTCCGTTTAATCAATTGGTTTCCTTTTGTTATTAGTGATAATAAACACGATCCAGAACGGAAAGGAATAACATGATGGAAATAATGAATGAATTTGAATTGAAAAAATTAATTGAACTAGATAAAGAGACTAAGGTTATTAGTAAGATAACTAGTGATGAGATGCTAAAGGGATTTTGTGATTACTATGATTTTTTAAGTAGAAATGTAGCAAATTTAATGGCTAAGGAAACTAAACATAAGATAATGTATAGCAAATATTATTGGTATACGAAATATAAAAAAAGATATTTTGAGGTTTATGGATATGACGCGGGTATTGAACAAGAAGAGTTTAAGTTACTAGAAGAACTTGAGAATGAGTTAGAAGACGGTGTTGATTGGAGTATTATACAGGAAATTGAAGAGGATAAAAAATGAAAATCTGTATAATATATAGCTCTAAAAATATAAGTTCTTGTCATACATATATAACGTTAGGAATTGGGGAAGAAGGCTTACCTGATGTGCTTACTAGTTTAGGTGTACTGAGTCGTTTCTAGGAATTAGAGAAAAAATCGTATAAATGGAAATGTTTTTTGAGAGAGAGGGAATTAGATGAGTCATGTCAAATGGAGATCTGCAGATTGAATCAGGATTAATATATGCTACAAAATTAGGTTAAAGGGAAAGTTATAGGAGCAAAAACTTCTACAAAAGATGTATTAAGATTCAGGAAATCCAATTAAAGAGATAATAGCATTTTCATTATGGGGGGAATGGTAGAGTTGGGCACGGTTAATTTAGTAGTCCTTAATGATTCGAATTTTAATAAATATCTTCCTTTGTTAAGAAAGAAAACATCTAAATCGATAAGTGAAATAAAACAAGATATGGAAACGGAAAAGCCTGTAATTGAAAGTGATTATAATGATGTAGATCAATTGAAATCTTTAGTAAAATCTGCTGAGGAGTTACTTTCAATGGGAGCAAGTATAAAAATTTATGAAGATGAAGAAGTGATTACACTTGAAATGGTAAGGAATTTAATTGAGACAATAGAAGGCATTGCAAAGGACATAGAAGAAATCGATAATTTAATGTTTGGGGATGACTTGGATGAATCGTAGCTCTGAAATAAATAAAAACTAGCAAAATGAAATGTGCTAGTTTTTATTTGTCCTTATAAACGTGAAGAACAAATCTCGTGTAATTTCTCAGCAAACTCTTTATGATGACTTGTGTTATAGCCCCCATGATGTCCAGGAAACTCCACGATCTCTGTTCCAAGTTGTTCCGTTAATGCGACTGCGCAGCGATAAGCGAAAAAATCCCGTGAGGCACTTCCGCCAGCTGGAAGCACCTGTATTGATGATGATTTTAATGCAGTCTTTAAAGCATCTATATCAAGCGAATGATTAAGTATTCCAGGGATTTCATACTTAACGAAATATGTTGAATTACTCAAAACCTGCTCTGTTTGCATATCCTTTGAGTGCTCGGTATTGTTAGTGTCTACTCCTAAATTTGATAATAACTTTACGACCTCACTTCGATGATTCTTCTTAAGGTCTTCCATAAATTTTCTGGCTTGGATCTGTTCTTCACTGAATAAAAGCTGCAATAAGACTGGTTCATGAGGGATCAGTAGCTTTACTTGCTCCGGATGGTGTATGCATAGATTAAGTCCGATGACAGCACCGGAACTGCTTCCGAATACGTACGCCGGTTCATCGGTCAATTTGGCTATGAGGCGATGAGCGTCGTTACTGTGTGTTTCCACGGAGTAATCTTCAGTTCGATTGGTGAGATTGCTGCGGGAATGGCCCCGGCGGTCGTAAGTAACAACTGTATACCGATCAGCAAGATGGTCAGCGACATTAAAGAATTTGTCAGCGTCACCACCACCGCCATGAATGAAAAGAAGTACAGGGCCATTTCCGCGTACTTCATAGCAGATGCTTGCTCCAGGTACTTGCAATGTTCCATTCTTTACTACAATCATTGATAAACTTACTCCTTTCTTCTTATTCACTATGAAAGTTTTAATAAGGAGTTCCAATTTTTATTACTTTTAACTATGGTTATATCCATAAATCACTAGTCCTCTTTACTTTATATGATTGGCGAATTATATAAAATGCAGAAATTAACTAAGAAACAAACTCACCATGTCTCGACGAAACAATGAAATTGTTACGTTGAAATAGTGTGGGATTCAGTATAATTTCTGAATGATATAGGCGATACATATTATATAAAAAAATTTTTAATGCTTCTAAAGCCTGTTTATTTAATGTCATTAATTGTCTTGATGGAATAGAAAATCCCTTCATTATATTAGGATTGAAACATGAAGGAACATTTAAACAGAGCTGTTTGTACTGGGGAGTTTATGAAGATACTGTTGTTTATGGTTTGACAAAGTCTGATTATTACAAGGGATAGCGCCGCACATCTCTCAACTCAAAGCATATTTTTATATAAAATGTCAAAGAAATATTTTTATTTAATGAGAATGTATAGCTATTCCATTTGTAACATTATCGTAACGATTGTAATGATGATTCTGAAAAAACAAAATTAAATTCTAATTCTAAGGGTGTTTCCAATTGTTTGATTGGATTTTGACAAAGAGTAAGATAAATACTTTTAAAGCAATATAAAACGAAAATTAGGTACCTTTATGCGTGTTAAATTAGCATAAATAAGAATGCGTAGAGAGTTTTTACTTATTTGAATTTAAAGTGTTTTTAACCCCGGTGAAACACGAATTATTCTAATTATTAGTACAATTAGAATGTAAGATTTAAGTGGAAAGAAGGGGTTAATGTGAAAGAAACAATTAGTAGTTATGAAGATTTATTGAGTATGTTAGACTCATTATTGCGTGAACCAGCCCAATTTTGGGATAATTTTTATTCTAATCGTGAAAAAGAGATTCCCTTTTTCACCAATAAACCGGATGAGAACTTAGTTAGTTATTTTGAAAAAAAATTATTTAATACAGGAAAAGTTCTTGAACTTGGGTGTGGTCCAGGCAGGAATGCAATTTACTTTGCTGAAAACGGATGCTTAGTTGATGCAGTAGATTTATCACAGGAATCCATTCAATGGGCAACAGAACGAGCAAAAGAAAAAAATGTAAATGTGAATTTTATTTATAACAATATCTTTGATTTACAAATTGAAGAAGGTACATACGATATTGTGTATGATTCAGGATGTTTTCATCATATTGCTCCACATAGAAGAATGAGTTACGTAAATTTGGTAAAAAAGGCTTTAAGACCAGGCGGTTATTTTGCGATCACTTGTTTTGTTCAAGGCGGAGAATTAGGTGGGGCGGACATAACAGATTGGGAAGTATACAAACTACAAAGTCTTAAAGGTGGATTAGGTTTTACAGATGAAAAACTTAGAGCAATCTTTAGAGACTTTTCTGAAGTAGAAATACGTAGAATGAAAGAGATAAAACAATCGAACAAAGTATTTGGTGTCTCTGGACTGTGGACAGCCTTATTTATGAACAAGCTTACTGAGTAGTAAAATGAATGATGTTTTCTTAAACAAAGTATATTTTTTTCTGTTAGCAAAGACTATGTGAAGGAAGAAACCCTTCAAAAAAATCTGTATGGTTCCTTTTAGGTTTCTAAATACATTAAATATTGATGGGATAGCACATCATCGCTATTAAGATGAAATAAATTTGTATTTAAACAATAAAAAATACGCTATTCTTTTTGTAGAAATATACAAAAAGAATAGCATTTTTTCGTTATATAGATATACATTTATCCTACTTTAATGATAATTATATAAAATCATGTTTAAAGACTTTTCCAATATAAAAGGTCTTATACGAGGAAAATTATGATGATGTTTTACGTATCGCACACTGAATTCGAGAAGGAAAAATGTGTAATGATAGAATCGAAAATGTACATAAAGACTAGAACATGTATGAACTTAAAGCACTTGATTGTATTAAAAACAACGAGTGTTTTTTGCATTTTAGAATGAAAGGTGAAAAAGGTATTATAAGGGTATGAGTAACCTTGTTAGCGAGAATTTTAATGATATAGTTGAGGAAGTTAATACCAATTCCACTAAGATAAACAAGCTTAAAAATGCTATTCAAAATAATAAATTCAGTGTAGACGAGCTTTTTGAGCCTAGTAAAAAGATGTCTGGTTTAGGTATTACTTGAGAATATAATGAGGCGTTAATTAAAATTGATTTTGGTAAGTATTTTAGAAAATTAATTAGTGATCGTGAGCTACTAATAGCTAAATAAAATCTTGTCTGGGCACCAAATGCTGTAACAGGGCAACGTGACTTTGCTTCTTTAGAAAGCGTTGTAACTCAAGTAAAGGCTGTTGAAGTTCTTGAAGAATTAGGGGATTAGCTAGTAGAAGATAATTTAAAATTAAGGTGGATTTGTTTTGGATAAAAAAAGTATAAACAAAGCAATAAGGAATGCAATCAAACTTGGTGATATTAATGAGGTAAAACAATTAATAGGAAATGATACAGAAATATTGAATACTATGACTTCGTTTGGTACGTGGTTGCATGTAGCAGCAAAGAAAGGACATCTTGAAATAGTTAAGTATCTAATTGAAAAAGGTATAGATATTGATGCTAGAGGTGGTACATTTGATGCTTCTGCATTAAATTTGGCAGCAGGAGCAGGGCATTTTGGAATAGTAAAATATCTAATAGAAGTTGGCACAGAATTAGATGTGAGCCTAGCAAAAAGAAATCCATTATTTGGAGCGATTTATGGCGGACATAAAGAAATAGTCGAATTTCTAGTTGAAAAGGGTATAGATATTTCAATTAGATATACTGGTGAAAGGATTAACAATATGGATGCCTATGAATATGCTAGAGAATTTGGACAAACAGAAATTGCTGAATATCTAAAGGGTAAATTTGAAGAAAAGTAGTACTAGTTATTAGTTCTTATGTGAAACATGATTATAGGTTCTTCTAATCAAAATCCAAAAGATTAAAGGTGAATATAATGGATTATGCTATAGATATTTTAAAGCAAAGCAAAATAAAATATGACTGGAAAACAATATATGTAGGCCTAGAACTTAGTATAATTAAAAATAGTGACATAACTAATTATGCTGTGGAATTTTTGTCTACTCATCAAGAATGTAATAATCAGTTCATTATAGAACTTGCTTGGGGAAAAAATGACATTGAATATGAGAGAATACTAGAGAACATATTGAAAGAGATAAATGATGAAGACTTATTAAAGGATTCTGGTTTATGGAAATGTGAAAAAAGAAAATGGAGGTTTAGTATTCTGAAGCATTTAAAAGAAATGTATCAAGATGAACCTAAAGAATTATTAAATAAAATTGTTGAAGTATATGCTGACTTTGACTATCCGGAAGATATGGAAAGGTTTATTAATTATATGCCTCCTAAAGACGGCTATAACCCATTGCTATACTCCGAAGAAGAACATATAGTAAGATTAATCAGTTTTTTTAATGACTTTTTACATAAAGAACAACAATACTTACAAAACAGAAAGGTGAAAAAATGATTTCACCAGAGGAGTTTATTGAGAAATGGGATGTTTTTGGTTTACTGAGATTGAAAATTTATATGAATAATTGATAAGTACATTATCTTAGGGAGGTTATTGTTTTTAAAGGTTTTTAAGTTGAAGGATTGAAATTTCTGAATGAGTAGATAAGATTGGAGATTTGAATCCAGAAGAACTAGATTTTAGGGATTTATATCATTTTGCAATCTTCTTTGAAAATAGCAAAATGGATGCATTTGTAGCTGAATAAGTAGAGGTTTTGGTGGGAGGGAAATGTATGAATTACCAGGAAATGAGCAAAGAAATTTCTTATGCGCTTCGTCATGCTCCGTGGAAGTATGAATTAGAATTAGATGACGAAGGATGGGTGCCAGTTGATCAGTTATTAACTGCATTGCATCAATCAAAAGAATGGGAAAATATTACGCAAGAAGACATAGAACAAATGATTTTAATATCAGAAAAAAAGCGGCACGAATTATCAAATGGAAAAATTAGAGCTTTATATGGTCATTCTGTTCCAATGAAGATTATTAAAAAGAAAGCTATACCCCCAAGAAAACTATATCATGGGACTTCACCAAAATTTATGGATGCCATTAACGAATTTGGTTTATTACCAATGTCTAGGCAATATGTTCATCTTTCAGAAGATATAGAAACAGCTAAGTTAGTTGGTAAACGAAAAACCCCTGTCCTGTTATCTTAATAATTGATACAGAAGAAGCTCAAAAAAAGGGAATTAAATTTTATCTAGGAAATGAAAAGGTATGGCTTTCAGATTCTATTCCAATAGAATTTATATCAATTAAAAAATGAATGGTTTTTGAAATGTTATTTTGCTAGATTCTAAGGGGGAAGAAAGAAAATTTAAAAAGAACAAGCTAAAAAGCGAATGCAAACAGTGGGCATGTTAAGTAGAAAGTGGTTAAGGAACGCTAATGTAGATTACCATTTTGTGAGTTCCTCGGTTACTGATAAATACATGCCCAATAAGGAGAGAGATTATGAATTTAGAAAATATGGTAAAAGATATTTGGTATGGAGAAATTCCCAAGGATACAATTCAAACTCTTAAATTTCAGCTTCAGAATGCTACAACAGAGGAAGAATGCTTTTGCATTCTTAATGAATTGTTAAAATTAGGAGATTTTTCTGTAAAGGAATTGCTAGTACAACTAATGAATAGTACCCAAGATGAGGTTATTCTCAATTTATGTACAAGACTTTTTTGCTCGATAGCTACTCACGATGACCTATTAGACACTAATAAATTGAAATTTCTTTCAAATGCTTCTGAAGATGGTGTTCATACTTTTGTAGCAAGTGCAGGAGACACTCTTTCATATAATGTGATTCCATACCTTCTCGCTGTATTAGAAGAATGGGAGGATACTTTTGTTGAGAAGGCAATCAGAAATACACTGACATTAATGCTTGGAGTTAGCGATGACTATTATAAATTATCAGTAGAAGAATTTGGAGAAATATATTCGGAGTCCATTAAAAATAATGATATCACTAAATATTACTATCATAATGATTTGTCATTTCCAGGGAATTTGGTAAAGGAATTAATTCCGAAGGTAATGATTTCTTTAAGAGAAAAAACCGCGTTTGATGTGATTACAATCCCGTCTATTTTATCCATTTGGAGTGGGCTCAAATGTCCTGTTCAGTATGGTATGGGAATAGATGATCAAAAATATAGAGAATTGATGTCATATATTGATGTATTAACAAAAAGAGAATGGAAAGTTGGAGAAAAGTATTTTTACGGTCATTTAGTAGTATAAAGTTGACATGCAAAAAGTAAATACTAATAGAAACTAGAATTGAATAGAAATTTGATTAAAAATCCGCTTTGACAACAAATTTAATTTAAATATTATGATTATTTGTTTTCGGGGTTGATTTTTCATGGATTTCTTTATTAATAATGTAATGGTTTAGTAAAGGAAACTTTAAATCATCTCAACCAGAAGCTTATCATTACATTGGACCTATTTCTAATTATATTAACCATACAGAATAAAAAAATGCTGAATATTTAAGATTTAAGTATGAGGATACTTCAAATATTTAGGACGAAATAGAAATTGTTTCTGAGCGAGTTTACTGTGATAATTGTATAGACTTGGTAGATCAATTTCAAAAAGATTTCTCTAATATAAAAGTTGTTCGAGTAATAGGAGGTAAATAATGAAATACCTAAATAGATTAGTTGATATATTTAGAAGTAATGATATTACGATGAAACAATGTAGTGTGGGTGATTTAAAGAAAGTGAATCAACTAACTAGAGGAGTGAAATGTTATTAAACAAGTTAATTTAAAAGAACATATCTTCATAATATTAGCGTTTCTTCCGCAATCGGTCCATAATCTGGAAGAGCAAAGTCTTCCAGATAGGCTAGGGTCTCCCCAATCTAGGAGTTAAAGCCAATCCCTATTAAAGAAGGCAAACAGCACCTTTTAAAAAGTTTGTCTTATACTTGTCGTCCCTAAACAAGGTGC
The DNA here is from genome assembly GCF_000746135.1 of Bacillus sp. UNC322MFChir4.1. Taxonomy (NCBI): domain Bacteria; kingdom Bacillati; phylum Bacillota; class Bacilli; order Caryophanales; family Bacillaceae; genus Bacillus; species Bacillus sp. UNC322MFChir4.1. The sequence goes on along the minus strand of NZ_JQKQ01000010.1, from coordinate 15,318 downwards.
TTGTATATTTATATAGGATTAATTAATGAAGGGATTAGGTTTTAAAGTTCATTCTCTTTTTATTGAGTACATTCCGGTTTGAGTTGTAATTATTCAGTAAAGGACACGCCATAAATAAAAGGTAGCGTATGATTCCCAGTTTTTCCATGGAAACGATATTTCTAAGATTTCATCTTTCGTAGGCTTTCGATTCATATTACGTAATATTTTTATCGAATTAATAAGACCCACATCATCGATTGGAAAAGCTGTCTGGAACCTGAGGCAGCGCATTAGAACATAATTGGCTGTCCAAGGACCGATTCCTCGTATTTTAATTAAGTTTTTTTCAGCATCTTTAAAGTTCATTTTCATTAATTTTTCCCTCGATAATTCTCCACTTTCCATTAATCTGGCAATTCCGATGATATATTCACTTTTTTTTACCGTCATTTTAATATCTGCTAGGTCGGTAGGTGTTAATTGTGCAATTCGTTCGTACGGTGGGAACACCCAATACTTTTTACCATTCCATTCGATGGAATCGCCAAATCCTTCTACAAATTGCTTCTTTAAGGAGTACGCGAAGGCTAAGTTAATTTGTTGCCCTAAAACTCCCCAACATAAAGCTTCAAATAAATCGGGAATGCCGACAACTCGCAATCCATAGAATTTTCGGGCAGGCATTTTAAGTAATGGGTCTGCTTTTGCCATTTCATAAAATGGCGTTAAATCGTTATCAAGATCAAACCATTCATGAATATATTTTACAATCTCTTCCCGTTTCCACTTTTCAATAGGTCTAGAATCATTTAGGAATTGAACAACCATTTGTTTATTATTGATTACGCTTACCTGTACTAAGGACCGAATTTCCCCAATGGCTATAACTTTTGTAATTATATCGTTCTCTATTTCATACATGCATTCATTTTTTTCCCTTGTTAGATAGCCTAGGTTAGCATTCATGTCGAAATTTTCAGGTAATGTAATTACAATAACATCATTGACTTCATGCCATGTCACTTTTTCACTCTCCTCATCTTATTAAGATTTTCTGTACTATTTACAAAATAATTATAAGAAAACTTACACTGATTGAAATTTTACTTTATCACATAATAATCTTTACTAATTTTGTTATCTTGCTATTACATTCTAAATACCTTATTTTTTTCTATTTATGAGGTTATAGTGTTAGTTATCAAGAATGCTAAATAGGAGTGGATAAAAATGGTCCAAGATATAAAAACACGTGTCGAGAACTTAAATTGGGATTCAATTCAAGATGAATTAGATGAGCAAGGATTTGCAAAGCTTCCAGCGATTTTAACAAAAGAGGAATGTGAATTCTTCATAGAATTGTATTGTGAGGAAGAGTCATACAGAACGACAATCAATATGACGAGATATCGCTTTGGAAATGGGAAGTACAAATATTTTTCCTATCCATTACCTGAAATCATCCAAAGTTTAAGAGAGTCCTTTTATCTAGAATTGGCCAAAATAGCCAATCGATGGTTGGGTTATTTAAAGAAAACAGAACAGTTTCCAGATCATCTTCAAGATTTTTTGAACACCTGTGAAGAATATGAACAAACTAGACCGACACCTTTAATATTAAAGTATGAAACAGGCGGGTTTAATTGTTTGCATCAAGATTTATATGGCGACATATTTTTCCCGTTTCAAGTAGTATTTGTATTAAATCAACGAGATAAAGACTTTCGCGGTGGAGAATCTCTATTAGTGGAACAAATTCCTCGTGCTCAGAGTAGGGGACATGTAATTACTTTAGAACAAGGCAGTGCACTGATCTTTCCTACTAACCATAGACCTGTTCTAGGTAGAAAAGGATATTACAAAAATACGGTTCGTCACGGAGTAAGCACGGTTACTTCCGGAGAACGATACGGTCTTGGAATCATTTTTCACAATTCTAAATAAAAATTAAACTTCAATATCTTGCTATTCCATTCCTAGAATTGTACATTCTGAATTTATGGGGAGTATATTATAAGGAGAGGTGAGATAAATGCCGGATAGTATCAATAATGGACATAAAGAGAGCCATGATCATAGAATTTCTAATGATGTAGAAATGATAACAGATGAAAAGTGGCAAGCAATTATAAATAATGATGCAGCGTACAATAATCAATTTTTCTACGCTGTAAAGTCGACAGGGATATTCTGTAAACCATCCTGTAAATCTCGCGTTCCGAAAAAAGAAAATGTATGCATTTTTCCAAACGCAGAACAAGCTCTCCGCGCAAATTTTCGCCCTTGTAAACGTTGCAAGCCCACTAATGAAAATCTGCCTGATAGCGAGTGGGTTGATTTAATTACTGAATACATTGATAAAAATTTCACAGAAAAATTAACTTTAGAATCGTTAGCGGATATTTGTCATGGGAGTACGTATCATATGCATCGAACATTTAAAAAGATTAAAGGCATTACGCCGGTTGAGTATATACAACAAGTTAGAGTACACGCGGCTAAAAAGTATTTGATTCAGACAAATAAAGCGATTGGAGATATCGGCATATGTGTGGGTATGGCTAACGCGCCTTATTTTATTACTTTATTTAAAAAGAAAACTAGACAGACACCAACACAATTTCGTCAAATGAGTAAAATGGAGGAAAAGTACAATGGAAAAAAAGAATAAACCAACCCTTTATTGGTCTTTACTAAAGTTTAAGGATTGGAATTTTTATATTGCTTCAACTTCAAAGGGGCTTGTGTTTGTAGGTTCACAGAACAAACCATTCGAGGAATTGTTCGAATGGGCTAAGAAACGCTTTCCAGGAAGTCCTCTTGTTGAAGATGATGAAAAGCTTGAACCCTATGTCGTTGAAATCACTCAGTATCTAGAAGGAAAGCGGAAAACCTTTACTGTTCCATTTGAGTACGTAGGTACGCAATTTCAGCTAGCAGTCTGGAATGCACTTTGTGAAATTACTTATGGACAGACGAAATCCTATTCCGACATTGCAAATGATATAAATAAACCAGCAGCTGTTCGTGCTGTAGGCGCGGCTATTGGGGCTAATCCGGTATTAATTACTGTACCGTGCCATCGTGTAATAGGAAAGAATGGCTCATTAACTGGCTATAGGGGCGGATTAGAAATGAAGACACTGCTCCTGGATCTGGAAAAGCGAGCTTCATCTAGCAATGAGTAATTATTACCGTACAATGAATGGAGGTTCCGTCATGAAAAGTGAATTATTCTATAAAAGTCCGAAAACCATTCTGAATAAAGGGACTGGCTTTCTTTCTGGATATACTCATTCACTAAATCCTTATACAGGCTGTTCATTTGGGTGTTCCTATTGTTATGTACGCGAAATGCCTGTATCTCTTTTTCGAGAAGGGGAATGGGGAAATTGGGTCGATGTTAAAAACGGAGCTGCGAATTTATTAAAAAAGGAGCTTCATCGTGCCAAAGCCAAAGGGAATGTAACCATTTTTATGTCATCAAGTACAGACCCGTATCAACCAATAGAGCATAAGGAAAAAGTGACGCGATCTTTACTAGAAGTTATGGTAGAAGATCCCCCTGACTTCCTATTCGTACAGACTAGAAGCCCACTTGTAAGTCGAGATATCGATTTGCTGCAACATTTTAAAGATAAAGTTCGAGTAAGTATGACAATTGAGACAGATTCGGAAACGATACGTAAACATTTTACTCCAAAGGCACCCCCAATCCAGGCGCGCTTTAAGACATTGGAAAAATTAGCAGCTACGGGAATACCGACCCAAGCTGCTATAGCCCCCATCTTACCGAGTGGGGAATATTTTCCTGTGAAATTGAAGCCATTCGTCGATCGGATATGTATTGATGACTATTTCATGGGCGATGGCAGTGGTGGAAAACGCACAAGAAAACTTGGTATTGAGAAAAAATATGCCCAACTTGGTTTAGAAGAATGGTATGGACCACATGTAATTAAAAAAGTATATAACCGATTTATTGAAATCTTTCCGGAAAATCACGTTTATGTGAGCCAGGCTGGGTTTGAGCCGTAAAAAATAGGAAGTGATTACATGTATAAAGATAATGAGAAAAGTGCTGAAAATAGAAAAAAGACATTCACCCTGTTGGGTGCCGATATGCATCCATATCAAAGTGATACACCGGGTATTTTTGGTGGGTATCGACCGAGTAAATTATATGGAAGGTTAGATTGTCCCTCAGCGCTTAGAGCTATAGCAAAAGGTGGATACGTTAAACATCGCGTATTTAATTGTTTTACAGATTGTCCTGGACGATATAATTCAGCCACCATTTTTAAAAACTCTTCACTACATTTCTCGTTTGTCATATGGACGCTTTCTTCTTGAAATCTATTGTAAGGATGTAACTAAGTTGTGTAGCATTAAAATTAAAGACATTGATTTTCAGATTTCACACAATATGCGCACCCTATTATTAAACCAGTAGAAATAGAAAAGTGAAGGTGATTTCATTGATAATGAAAGATGCTATGAACAAATATTTTGATTTAAGAAAAGAATACTTTGACAAAGGGTTAGATTTTCTGTTTAAAACATCATACAATGAAGATGTTGGATCGTTCATTTATCAAGGTGAAATGGATGATGAAGAGGAGATTTTGTGGAAACCTGTTGAAAAAAATACTAAGCATCATTTGCTGGGCATTGAAGAAAGATTAAATATTAAACTACATACCTCGATTAATGACTATTTTAATTCTTACTGGTTTGCTGATTTAGATGGTTTTATTGATAATCATTATATTAAATTAGAAGCTGTATTGCCAAATATTGAATTAGATTCTTTTAAAAGTACCCTAGAAGGTTATAAAGATAATCATGATAATAGGATTGATAAAATTCCTATAGGAGTAGAGGGGAATGGCTTAATAGTTGTTCTAGACAACACAGATGGAAAGATTGAATTGGAGGATTTTGAAAGGGGTTCGTTTGAAGGAATTGCAAATAGCTTAGATGAACTAATTTCCAGTTTGAGAGTAAAGAAATAACTTAATAGGAACGCTTATTCAACTATACTGTCTATTATTGGGCGGTCTTTTTTTGATAAGGAGTATATTATTTTCTCCCTATCCATAGTAGGTGACACTCTGTTATCTTGTATCACGAACTCCTAAATTTAAACAGTGGGGAATTAGTATGGGGCGTAACTAAACTTATTATGCGTGATATCCAAAATTTTATATACCCCCTCACCAATAAAGGTTTCTTTGGGATAATGTTTAACGATGGAACTATGTCAATGATTGCTAGAGTAGAAAGAATTGTATTTCTAAAGGGAAGTTACAGATAGCCCCATCATCCAAATGTAGCAACAATTCAAGATATCAATAAAGACATGCACAGAAGGTTTCGACATATGGGCAGAATGTCAGTAGCTAAGAAGTTATTAAATAGGGGGGAATATACGAATTTAAATGCTTTTGGTAAAGCAACAGAGGAATCGATTGAGGAAATAGAAGAATTCTTAGGATTTCCATTTCCAGAAGATTATAAAAAGTTTTTAAGTGAATATAACGGAGGAACTTCGAAAGTTAGATATAGTAAATTTTTTGTTAAAGAGCTAAATCAGGAGATTCCTTTAGATGTTTTGTATGGTATAGATGTAAAGAGACCTTTTGATTTAAGTGTATGCTGTGAAGAATTTGAGGAAGATATGTTACCAAATAGTTTAATAATAGGAGACGATCCGGGTTCAGGATTAATTGTACTCATTACAGATGCTGATAAATATGGCATATATTATTGGGATCACTCTTTTTATTTCCCGCAATCTAGCGAAGAAAAAAATACGTATAAAGTTGCTGACAGTTTCAAGGAGTTTATTAATGGGTTGAAGAACCCTTAATTACTAATTTTTTTATTAAGTTGTATATTTCAATTTTCATATACTTGATACTAAGCAAGTATATGAAAATTGTGATGAATGTAAAGAAAGAATAGTAAAAGTATCATAAGTGTTGGAGAAATTTAAATAGGGATTTACAGTTATCTCAAATAATACGAATTAAGTGAGGTTATAAAATGAGTGTTTCTATTTATTATTCTGCAAACCGTAAACAAAAGCTTACTACCGTTGAACAGGAAGCTATTGATAAATTGATTTTGGAATATTCCGTCGATAAAGAAATTGAGAAATATCATAATACGGGTGAAGGATATGACTGGGAAGGGTTTACTGTATATAATCAAGAGAATCTAATGGAAGACGATGAAATCTTCGCAGGTTCAACTAGGTTACCCGCCAACAGAGATGATGCACTATGGGAGGGGTTTCAACATTGGAATGCATTGCTTTCACAAATTCGTTCTGTCATTTTAGATGCTGAGTGGCACGTGAATGTAGATGATCACATGCTTGTATGGGATGAGGAATACTTAGAATATGTCTTACCCGAAAAATAGATTTAGGATAAAAGATTAGAAGAGTACTGCTGAACGGTTTCGAGTGGGATTCATCCCTCCTGAAAATAGGGCTATTACGGTTGATAATGAAACGAGGCAGGTATTCATAGAGAATTTTGAAACAGAAGAAAATGAACCGCTTGCTAATTCACTTGTTGAATTAATAAAGAATTTGAAAATGAAAATAATGTAATGAAATTAGTTATTTTAGAGATACATAATAGTAATGTTTTACCTTATTAGGGTATAAAAGGAAATGAATAAAATAGAATGGCAATTTGCTGACGAAGCTGTAAGTGAAGAATATGTAAAGAAAGTTGGAAAAGAATTAGGTGTTGATTTTCCTCATGAGTATGTTGAATGTGTATCGAAAAATAATGGAGCAAATGTAGAACCAGAACTTTTTGACGTCCAAGGAATAGAAAGAGTATTTGGAACGTTATTATCTTTTGATGAAAATAGTGGTGAGTATATTGTAGATGTATATAATGACTTCAATGATATCTTACCAATTGGATTAATTCCATTTGCTTTTGACCCTGCAGGAAACTTAATTTGTTTTGATTATAAAAATCACGAAGAGAATCCAATAGTTGTTTTCTGGGAGTATGAAGGTGCATGGGAAAAAGAAGAGTTGATGAGAAGTGAAGGAATTACAGTAGAAGAGGCAGAGGAAGTAGCAAGAGAAAATGTGTTTTATGTAGCGAGTACTTTCACTGCGTTTTTAAATAAATTGCATGATTGATAGATCGTACAAATAAAAAAATCTTTTAACATTCACTAATGAAAGAAAGCTACTTAGTGGGGAGAAATGAGTAGGACACTGTAATGTAAAAAATGATATAGGAGAAAGGTGATGACAATGAAATTAGTGAAACCAGCACACCAGCATAGCGAACAAATCATGGCTTATCGAGAGGCATTCCTAATATCAAGAGAACAACCGTATGGTAGTTGTTCCTTACAACATTTTGATACCATTGACGAATGGCTTGAAAAAGTCAAAATTCAAGAAAAAGGAGAAGATTTACCACCAAATCGAGTTCCATCCACTCAGTTTTTGAGCATTGAAAAGGGGGATTTAGTCGGTTTCATCAACATCCGCCATCGATTAACACCAGAATTACTGGTGGAGAGCGGACATATCGGTTATAGTGTGCACCCCGACGAACGTCGAAAGGGTTACGCTGCTGAACAACTTCGGCTTTCCTTATTGGAAGCGGAAAAATTAGGATTAGAGAAAGTGTTGATAACTTGTGACAAGGCAAATATCGGCTCTGCCAAAACCATTCAAAGAGTTGGAGGTATCTTAGAAAATGAAGTAATTTCCCCTAATACCGGCGAAATTGTTCAGCGTTATTGGATTGAACTATGATGTAGTAAATTTTCAAAAATCATACTTGAAATCGTATCGAAACTGGATCATAACGAAAAGAAAAATCGGAGTGAGCAATCACTCCGAAAAAAGTCTAACTTAGCAATAAGAGTAGTAATTGTATTAGTCGTTGAAGCTACAATGAAGTTTCAAAGTCAGAATATATCCATGATTTCTCTCTTCAATGATCTGCAACTTTAAATGTTAACAAAATTTGAAATATGTACACAGAATAAAAACAGTTAATTAATAATATATTGACCCCTTTATAGAAAGTACTATAAAATTGAAAGCGATAACAAACGGTTTCCTAAAAAGGTTTTCTATGATCTTTTGATATTTAGAGATATAGCAAGGAATAAGTAAATCTTTTTTTTGAGGTTTAATGCAAACGTTTTCGTAAATTTTCGTTATTTCTTTTCATGTTTGATTTTCTTATTAAAAGATCATTGAAATAAATACGAATACATTCAATATGGGGGTGTTATAAAAGAGATTTTTAGATTAACTTAAGCAGTGTTACTTAGTTAGTAACACATAGTTTTGAAATGAACATAATCAATTGTTCGTAATATTTTAAGAAAGGATGAATGGAGTGCAAATTACAAAAAAATTAATAAACAAGACGATGTTATTGCTTACTGTAATTGTGATGCTATTATCTAGTTTTTCTTTTCAGATTGCGAAAGCAGATTCAAATACGAAAACAACTGAAATTATCATTCATTATAAGGAGAAGTCTGGAAATACAAAAGATTGGAATCTTTGGATGTGGGCTGAAAGTGCGAGTGGCAGGTCCTATGAATTTACTGGGGAAGATGAGTTTGGTAAGTATGCTAAGGTAAAGATTGATGGTAACCATAATCGTGTAGGATTTATAGTTCGTACGAATGAATGGGAAAAAGATGGTGGTGATCGTTGGATTGAAAGTATTAAGGATGGCCGTGCTGAAGTATGGGTTCTTTCTGGCGATGATAAAGTATACAATTCTAAACCTTCTTCTGAACTTTCTATTCAGAAGGCCACTATTGATAGTTTCAATGAAATTACTATAACTACCAATGTTCCATTCAATAGTAAGGAGCAAAAAATTGAAATTGAGGGCGTTAACATAGAGAAAGTTAGTCTTTATGATACAAATAATGGAGATATGACCAATAAGGTCAAAATCATTACAGAAAAGAATCTTGATTTAAAAAAAACATACAAAATCAAAATGGGAAATTCCATTGAAGCTAATACTGAAATTGGTAAAGTAATTCGTAGCGAGGAATTTGATCATTTATTTTATTATGATGGTAATGATTTAGGTAATGTATATACGCCATGGGAAACAAAGTTCCGTTTGTGGGCTCCTACTGCGAGTGAGGCAAAGTTGGTCGCTTACAAAAAATGGAGTGATGAAAAAGGTACTGAAATAAACATGGGACAAGGTGAAAAAGGAACTTGGACGGCAAAGCTTAAAGGTGATCAAAAAGGCCTTTTTTATACATATAAGGTGAAGATTGGTGATAAATGGACTGAGGCCGTTGATCCATATGTGCGTGCTGCTTCTGTTAACGGTGATAAAGGTGCAGTCATTGATTTAAAAGAAGTAAATCCTAAAAATTGGAAAGGTAACAAAAAGCCGAAATTTAAAAATCCGGAAGATGCGATTATTTATGAGTTACAAGTACGTGATCTTTCCATTCAACCTGAAAGTGGTATTAAACAAAAAGGAAAATATCTTGGTGTAACAGAAAAAGGAACGAGAGGACCTGAAGGTGTAAAAACAGGTCTTGATCATATTAAGGATCTTGGTGTCACTCACGTTCAGTTTTTACCGATATTTGATTATGCTTCAGTAAATGAAGAAAAGTTAAATGAACCACAATATAACTGGGGATATGATCCGAAAAATTACAATGTACCAGAAGGCTCGTATTCTACTAATCCTTATGAGCCGACTGTTAGAATTACTGAATTAAAGCAGATGATTCAAACACTTCATGATAATGATCTTCGTGTTGTGATGGACGTGGTATATAATCATATGTACAATGCGGCTGAATCCAATTTCCATAAGTTAGTTCCAGGTTATTATTATCGTTACAACGAGGATGGTTCACTTGCAAATGGAACTGGCGTAGGGAATGATACGGCTTCTGAACGAAAGATGATGAGGAAATTCATGGTAGATTCCATCACGTATTGGGCAAAAGAGTATAATTTAGATGGATTCCGCTTTGATTTGATGGGTATTCATGACGTCGAAACAATGAATGCGATACGTAAAGCCGTTAATAAAATTGATCCTTCTATTATTATTCATGGAGAAGGGTGGGATTTAAATACCCCTCTTGCGTCTGAGTTGAAGGCAACTCAAAAAAATGCGGAGAAAATGAAAGGAATCGCTCATTTTAATGACGATATTCGTGATGGGTTGAAAGGCAGTGTATTTGAGGATAAGGATAATGGTTTTGTGAACGGAAAACAAAACATGGAAGAACGCATTAAAAAAGGAATTACGGCTGGTATGGACTATGATAAAAAAGTGTCTACTTATCAGGGTCCTGAGCAGGTTCTGACATATGTTGAAGCACACGACAACAATACATTATGGGATAAGCTTGCGTTGACTAATCCTGGCGACAGTGAAGAAGTACGTAAACAAATGCACAAGCTGTCTTCTTCCATCATATTAACATCGCAAGGGATTCCCTTCTTGCATGCAGGCCAAGAGTTCATGCGTACAAAATATGGTGATCATAATAGCTACAAATCTCCTGATTCTATTAACCAGATGGATTGGGGGCGCCGTGTGGCATTCGGTAAAGAAGTGGATTATATGAAAGGCTTAATAGAGTTGCGTAACAACCATCCAGCTTTTCGCATGACATCTGCTGAACAAATAAAAAAACATCTAGCATTCATTGATGCGCCAAAAAATGTTGTAGCTTATACAATAGATGGCAAAGCAAATGGTGATAAAACGGAATGTTTTGTTGTAGCTCACAATGCGAATAGAGAAGCGGTGGAAATTACTCTTCCATCAAAAGGTCCTTGGAAAGTACTAGTAGATGGTGAACATGCAGGAAATAAAGTGCTTTATGTTTTCCATGATAATAAGATTAAGGTTCCTGCATTAAGTTCATTTGTTTTAAAAACAGAAAAACCGATTAAATAAGAATAGATTATATACAAGAAACTCTTGCTTAAAAAATCCACTAACCATATCGGGAGAGTAACAGGGTTCTTATTAAAGACTATAAAGTAAAAGATAGAAATATTCATATTATTATCAATAAATTAACTCTAAATATGATAATATGGATATTGTGGAAAAAAGATGAAAAATTGTAGGGAATCGATGGTGTATTCAATCAAAAATTTGTTCAAGTTAGAAGTTAAATAATAGAAAACAGCAGAGATTTTAAAAACTCTGCTGTTTTTTTTACACAATAATTGTTTAAATCATGTTCCGTATCCTAGTGACTAGTGAGTATCAATAAAGTATAGAAAATGAATTGAGGATTCAGTAGAACAAGATTAAATAGTTGAAAATAACGCTGCGGATAAAGTGAAACTTTAATCAGTGGGGGTTTTCTTCATCCCCCACTGATTATTAGTTGAACCAATCGGGCTTTTACGGGCAGTTTATCTCCCGCCTAACTTCTTTGCTTTCGCTGAATTTTGAGGTGGGAGTATTACTGCCCGTTAATGCGGGATAAAATCAGGAGGTACATTGTGAATTATAAAGAACAACTTGCTATTTTATATAAGATGCGCTTTATGGAAAATAAAGGTGATGATATTGAAAAATTTGAAGAAATGTTAAATGAATTATCATTTCATGCAGGAAATGAGGTGATCCCAGAGCTTTGTAAAATATTTGAGGATGATGTAGCAGAACCTTCTGCAGACGATTATGTAATTGAAACTATTTTTTATATTGCAAGCCGGAATGGATTAGAAGATGGACTTATACAGTTAGTGAGTGGAATACCAAATATGGCACCTCAGGCAGAATTTTGGGCAGATAGAATTCATCGAACGCTTTTAAATTCAGAAGAGTTAATTTTTCCATATATTAAAGCTTTACAACAGGTTGATGAGTATACGAAACAAATAGTGAAAGATATTTTATGTAATATAAAGAGTGAGATGCCGGATTTATATACGGAAAAGATTGATTTTATGTTAAATCATTTGGCAATCAATGAAGTGAATTGAAATTGTACAAAAGGAATTTGAGTAGAAATAAATGAGATGAAGGTAGCTGTAAAAATGTACTCAAATTCGCTAATAAGAATATAATCAATATCACTTTAGGAGTGATAGAAATGAAAAAAATCAGTCAACTCATTGCACAAATAGAATCTTTATCTGATTGCCGTGTGCTTGAGCCTGCAGGATTACCAATAATTGACGAGACGAAGCATATCCTACCTGAAGATGTAAAGGAATTTTACAGTCTTTGCGGAGGAATGGTTTTGTTTGAGAATGAGGAGTATTCAGTTTATATAGTCTCTCCACAAAAATTTATTTTAGCAAATCCGGTAATAATAGGTGAGCTGTGTGAAGATGATATAACTTCAAATTGGTATATTATATGTAATGATAGACAAGAAGAATACGTAACAATTGATTTGCATCAAAATAGATTAGGGAAATGTTATGACAGCTTCTTTGATCGTCATGGAATTGTAGGGGAATCACAAACCATTGCAACATCGTTTGCAGATCTACTTGAAAGATTTATACATAATAAGGGGAAGTATTGGTATTGGTTGCAGAGTGATTTTGTATCACTCGGAGATGCTTATGATGGACTTATATAGCCATTCATAAAAGGGGTAGTGCATTGATATGAATAACGGAAGAGACGATTATAATATTCTATTACTTGGTGGTTTTATAATGAATACAAGTATGTGGATAATGATGAAATTTGTAACCTGGGGTGAATTTACCAATGAAGGATTTGACGGAACAGCAGAATTCATAAACACGTACATATTAAATCCATCAGCTATAATTGGTTATATCATACTTATTGTACTTTGGGTAAGATGGTTTATTAAAAATGTGAAAAATAGCAGAAAAACGAAAAATAAGAAAATTAATTTAAACAAAGAGTAGTGAAAGGGGGGAGTAGCGTGTTACCATTTTGGAGAGAATATGTAATTAGATTAGTAGAATTAGGTTTACAATTATGGTTCATTGTTATGTTTATAAGACTATTAATACAGAAAAAGAGATTAAGAGATTCAAAGGTAACTTATATTCCATATGGATTAGCATTTCTTTTCTCATTTATTATGATGGGAGCAAGTGGATTTATAGGTTTACCTACTAAAACTTTAATTTACTTAGGTTATGGATTTAATTTTAACGCGCTTGTTTTCAGTTACTTCGTTTTCAAAAATATGATATACGTACTGAAGGATTTTAAACCAGGTGCATATCTTATGAAGTTTTTGAAATACTTGTTCCTCATATTATCTATCTTATCAGCCATTAGTTTCTTATTTAAATCACTTGTAGTGCTACTAACTGTTTAAACAAGGTTAAGTATAAAATTAATGTATATGTTCTTTAGTACCTTATTATAATAATTTGTTTACACAATGGGAGTTAGATTAGTAAAAAAGTTTTCCTTCATGATATTAATTTTGTCAAATGTAAATGGACCAGTATATAAAGCGTGTAAAATATAGTAAGAAATTTTTTATGTGCTCAATACAATGTCAACTACCCACCACTTAAATGAAGTGACCCCATAAAGTTTGATGGGTTATTTGGTTATGCGGCGGTTAAGGTCTGAACTCGGTATTGTTACTTAGCTCAGGCCTTTTAATTTTGCCTTAATTCGTTTGTGATTGTAGTAATCTATATATTTCACTAGTTCTCTCTTAAATTGATCTACACTTTCAAATTCCTTCAAATACAGAAATTCAGATTTCATAATACCAAAGAAATTTTCAATGACAGCGTTGTCATAACAGTTGCCTTTACGTGACATACTTTGCGTAATACCACGCTCTTTTAGCGCATCTCTATATTTTTTCATTTGATAGTGCCAACCTTGATCTGAATGGAGAAGAAGCTCGTCATCTTCTGAAAGTCGCTCAAACGATTGTTCTAACATCTCTGATACAAGTGAATAGGTTGGTCGTGAACCGATTGTATACGTAATAATTTCACCATTATACAAATCTAAAATTGGTGATAGGTATAGCTTTTCACCAAATAATTTAAACTCTGTAATATCTGTTACCCATTTTTTATTTGGTTTTTCCGCCTTGAAATTTCGATCTAAGATGTTTGGTGCAATCTTGCCGACTGTACCTTTGTACGAACGATATTTCTTCATACGCACTAGGCATTTCAAACCCAATTCCTTCATATATACGTTGCACTTTTTTATGGTTTACTCGTTGGCCTCGATTTCCGAGCTCATCTCGAATACGGCGGTATCCATAACGTCCTTCATGCTCATCATAAATCGATTGAATTAAAGTTTTCAAGTCCGCATCTTTGTCTGGTTGCCCGGCGTTTTTCACCCAGTAATAGTACGTGCTACGTGGAATATCCGCGAGTTGTAGGAGTGCTTTCACCGGGAATTCAGTCCTTAGTTCATAGACTACTTGTGCTTTGTCTTGTTTGGTGATTTTTCCTTGTTTTGAACTAAGGCATTCAACTTTTTTAAGTACGCATTCTCCATACGTAAACGCTCTAATTCGACTTGTAGTGCCTCAATAGATCCTTCAGCTGGTAATAATTTTTTCGTTTGTTTATTTGTTTCTTTATTCATAGATGGGTGCCCCTTTTCCTTTGGTTCTAGGGCCTCGATTCCACCAGATTCAAACTGTTTTTTCCAAGTTCGAATCATCTTCGTTGTAGAAAGATTGAAAATCGCAGTTGTTTCTCGGATCGACGTCCTATGTTCGCTCATATAATTAAGTACGTCTAGTTTATATTGCATAGAATACGTTGTATAGTTTTTTATAAAAGCTTTTACTCCATGATATTCATATCGTTTAATAAAAAGGAGTAAATCACTTTTATCCATACCAAGTGCATTGGCGATCGCTTTGCATGATTCGTTTCCATCTACATAACGCTGAACAGCAGCTAATTTTTCTGATTCAGAGAATTTCTGCATATAAAAAGCACCTCTCTGTCGGGGGGGAGGCCACTGAAAAACTTCCGTTTTTCATCTCATAAAACATATGTAAAACAAAAAAGGCGACCTTTCTCTCTATACTTTTGTTACTGTTTCCCTTTTAATAATGTCATAATTCGTTTTAAATTAACTGCGAATATGGCCATCGCCCCTTGCATTCGCATGCCAATAAGACCCGAGGAAGATGCCACATCATACCCGTGTCTATGTTTGAGTTCACTATTTTTCGCTTCAATTTTATAGCGCTCTTTTGCTTTTTCTTTGAACAGCTCGCTTTCTTGAAAAGTTTTTTGTTTACTATGTTCTGTTGAGTGGATCGTGACTGAATACGTTTTTGATTTTGCGCCTTCTTTATAACAGCCTT